>NZ_CAUIZY010000003.1:0-201572 GCF_962747855.1 Neisseria blantyrii | reverse complement strand
AAAAAAAATTTTTTTTTTTTTTTTTTTTTTTTTTTTTTTTTTTTTTTTGGCGTGTCAATGATTTAAGCATATAATGATAAAAATCACATACCTTTAAAATGGAAAACTGATGAAACAGAAGAAGACAGTTCAATGCATCTTACTTGGTTTTGCAGCCGCTTCTATGCACGCGCAAGGGGCGGACGCTGCAAGCAGTGGAACGATAGAGAAGACAGACAAATACACCCTCGTCCTCGCACAAGGAGGGCAAGAGAACAACTACACCTACGATGGCGAAACCGAAGTCAAACCCTTAAATTCCCTCATCATTGCCGCCAAAGGCGGTACGAACAACATTACGATAAAAGGCAAATTGGCAGACGGCTCTGCCGATGCCTCGCCGACGATTGACAATAAATCGCTTGAAACAAAGATAAGCCGTTCAGATTATTCGTACGACTTAAGCGACAAAAGCGGGGAGAAGAGAGGCGGCGTGGTGATGTTGGCGGATCAAAGCTATGAGGGCAAAAATAACGTTACTTTTGAAAACGTAACCATAGCCTCCCATAACGCGAATGCCGGCATTTTGTCTTATGACGGAATCAATACTCGTGTAGCCACAAGCTTGGCGCCGGCGACGCTTACCTTTAAAGGGCGCAATACCATCAATATGGATGCGGACTCAAATACCAACTCTCATAACGAAGGTATCCTATTGTTTAATAATGGTGAAAAAGTGGGAGAATATCGTCTTGTTTCCGAAGAAGGCTCGACGCTGAATATCAACATCAAATCAGGAAAAGATGTAGGGCAAGGCATTACCGCCAACCACTATAGTAGCACTCGACCCAACCCTGCTTTCCCAAGCATCACCACGATGGAGTTTAAGGGCGATGTGAATATTAAAATCGATAGGAACGGACAGGACGAGGCGGAAAACAACGGTTTCGGCTTCTATTCAAGCTCAAGTATAGGCAGAGGCAATAAGAAACAGCTTCCGGAAGGCTCCAAAATGGAAGCGGTTTTCCGTGGGAATGTCGATATCGTTGCAAAGCCGGTTTATGACGGGCAGGGCAGGCCGAAAAGCATAGGCAGCGCGTTTGCGATTGATGGGAAAAACAGCAAAGTCGAGGTTGTCGGCGGGGAAGACAAGGTTGTCAAAATCAAAGGCGATATTTTCGCCTACAACGGCGGCAGCGTGAGCGTGAACCTCGCCAACAAAGATTCTTATTTTGAAGGGGAAGCCCATATCGGGAAAAGGAGCTTTGCCAAAGGGAAAGATATGTTCGGCGAAACCGTGGATGCGGATGAAAAAGTGCTGCCCACGGAAAAAGAGATCGACAGTACAAGGAAAAGTCTAGTTCGCAAACAGGAAGGCTTGCCTAAGTTGGATGAAGAATTGGCTAAACTTAAGGAAGAATTGGCTAAACTCAATGAAGATGGCTCACAAGAAAAAGAAAAACAAAAAATAGAAAAACAAATAAAAGCAAAAGAGAAATTAAAAGAAAGCCGAATAAAAAGTATTGAGAAAGACGAAGCAAAAATCAAAGAATATGAAGATTTCTTTGACGAAAAAGGAATCATCAAAGACAGCGCGATCGACGACAAGACAAACAATACCGTCAACCTCAAAATAAGCAACGGCGCGCGCTGGACGGTTACCAATGATTCAATGCTGAAAGAGTTGGATTTGTCGGAAGGCGCACAGGTCGAATTTAGCGACAACAACAAATTTGTCAAAGTGTCCGTGAGCAAGCTCAAGGGTGATGGCGGCGTGTTCAAAATGTATGGCGACATCGTCAAAGGCGAATCGGACAAGCTGATTACCCGAAAAGGCAGCGAAGGGACGTACATTATCGAATATGAAGACAATGCCAAGGCAAAAACGACGGGCAGGGAGTTTTTAAAGCTGGTCGAAAACAAAGGCAATCAAGAAGACAATAAAGCATCATACAAATTGAATGTCCGCTGTACGGAACAGGGAGGGTGGTGTTTTGACTTGGGCGAGTCGGATGCTTCCAAAAAGGTCAATATTTCCGCAGACGGCAAGCGGGATTTCTACCTCTACCCGTCAACATTGTCGACGGGCGCATCGAGCAGCGTCCTCTTCGGCGAGGCGTTATATCAGTTGAACGCGGTTTCCGATGAAACGCTGGTGCAGCGTATGGGCGAAATCCACGCCGACGGAACGCCGCAGGAAGACAACAACGTCTGGATCAAACGCGTCGGCGGAAAATTCGTCGGCAGCCGCAGCGATTACCGCGTGGGCGGTTACAGCAACCGCTATTGGGGCTTTGCCGGCGGCTTCAACAGGACGGGGTTCGGCGACAAATGGATTCATTACAAAGGGCTGATGCTCCGCCACCTCCAATCGTCCTACACCCCCGAAGACTACGCCGGCAGCGGCAAAATCTACGGCAGGACGGCAGGCGTTTATTCCACCTGGCTCAACCGGGAAAGCAGGGCATATTACGATTTGGTCGCCAACATCGCCCGATATAAGGGCAGCTACGGGCTGACCAATTACTCCGGCAAACGGGTCGAATCGGACGAAGCGCGCCTGAATGCCTATATGCTTTCCGCCGAAACCGGCAGGCGGATGGAAAAACAGGATGGCGGCAAAACCTATTGGTGGCAGCCGGAAGCGCAGCTGTCCTACTGGTTTACGCGCGGCTACGGCTTTTCGCTGTCAAACGGGCTGTCTGCCGAAACGGACAACTTCCGCAGCCTGCTGGGGCGGTTCGGCTTTCGGGCGGGCGTGGACGGTTTGGACGGCGGCAGGTTGAATATCTACGGCAAGCTGATGTACAAACGCGAATTTATCGGCACGATCCGCCACAGGTTCAACGGCTCTGCCGTGGAGGAGTTCAAACACCGTGGCGGCTGGTTGGAATACGGTTTGGGCGTGGTGCGCCGCAATGCTGGAAACGGGCGGCAGCTTTATTTTGAGGCGCAAAGGTCTTCGATGCACAAGATGCGGCAGAATTGGCAGGTCAATATGGGCGTGCGCAGTATGTTCTGATGCGCGGATGCGCCTGAAAACAATCCGGAACGGTCAGACGCGTTCCGGATTGTTTTTTTGTCGGGGCGGTTTGCCGCCATATCAAAACAGGCGGGCGATGCCGTATGAAACCCCGTCATTCCCGCGAAAGCGGGAATCTAGAATCTCAAACTTTCAGACAACCTTTGAATATTACTGTTGCCCAAAGGTCTGGATTCCCGCCTGCGCGGGAATGACGGTGGGGGACGATGCCGTCTGAAACTCCGTCATTCCCGCCACTTTTCGTCATTCCCGCGAAAGCGGGAATCTAGAACCTCAAATTTTCAGACAACCTTTGAATATTACTGTTGCCCAAAGGTCTGGATTCCCGCCTGCGCGGGAATGACGGATGCCGTCTGAAGCGGTGGGCTTCAGCCCATCAAAGCATCAAAGCATCCAATGCCGTCTGAAACCCCGTCATTCCCACTGCTGTCCGCAACCTTTCGTCATTCCCGCGAAAGCGGGAATCTAGAACCTCAAACTTTCAGATAATTTTTGAATATTGCCGTTGCCCGCAGGTCTGGATTCCCGCCTGCGCGGGAATGACGGCGATGGGCGATGCCGTCTGAAGCCCGATAAAGCATTAAATGCCGTCTGAAATTCCGTCATTCCCCTGCTGTCCGCCACTTTTCGTCATTCCCGTGAAAACGGGAATCTAGAACCTCAAACTTTCAGACAACCTTTGAATATTGCCGCCGCCCGAAAATCTAGATTCCCGCCTGCGCGGGAATGACGGTTTAGAAGTTGCCCGAAACCTAAAAAAAAACCGAAACCGAACAGACCGGATTCCCGCTTTAGCGGGAATGACGGCGGAGGGGGCGATGCCGTCTGAAGCCCCCGATGCCGTCTGAAAACCCAAATGGCGGCACAAGAATGCCGTGCTGCAATAGACATTTCCGTCCCGACACAAAACGGCACAGACAATAAAAAATGCCGTCTGAAAGGGCTTCAGACGGCATTTTGTTCGGACGGGCGGGCTTATTTTGCGGCCTGTTCGCCTTCTTTTGCAAAATATTTGGCGTAGATTTTGTCGTATTCGCCGCTTTCGCGTACTTTTTTCAACGCATCGTTCATTACTTTTAAGGTTTCCCCGTCGCCTTTGCGTACTGCGATGCCGTAGTGTTCGGTGGTGAAGTCGGGCAGGGTAACGAAGTCCATTCCTTTGGCCGGGTTGTTTTTCACATAATTGGCAATGACCGCGCTGTCGCTGACCACGGAATCCAGGCCGCCGTTTTCCAGTTCTTTGATAATCAGGGGGACGTTTTCAAAGCGCGCGATTTTCGGATTGTCGTTGCCCAAGAGTTTGGAAACGGAGAAATCGCCCGTGTAGCCGGTAACCACGCCGACTTTGTTCATCTTTTTCAAATCTTCGGAAGAAGATACTTTTTTGCCTTTCGGAACGAGGACGACTTGGGTGATTTCAAAATACGGGTCGCTGAAATCCATAGACTGTTTGCGGTCGTCGGTAATGGTTACGCCCGACATCACAACGTCCGCATCGCCGTTGTTCAAGGCGGGGAAAAGGCTATCCCACGGCTGGTGTTTGAATTCGATTTTAAAATTGCCCGCCTTTGCCATCGCGTTCATCAAATCCACGTCGAAACCTTCGACATTGCCTTTCGAGTCTAAAGATTCAAAGGGGGCAAACTCGGCGTTGGAAGCCACGCGGTACACTTTGTCGGGGTTGGCGGCGGGCGCGGCGGTATCTTTGCCCTGACCGCCGCAGGCAGACAGCACGAGTGCGGAACAGGCAAGGGCGGCGGCAATCCATTTTTTCATATTCATCAACATTCCTTTCGGTAATCAAAAAGCCTAAAAAATCAGTTTAACATAAAATTAACGTTCTTTTTCGCGGAAAAACGCATAAGTAACATCGTGAAACAAATCGGTATGCGGACTGTCCTCATAGTTCAATTCCGCCAGTGCGTCCTCAAATGCAAGCTGGATGGACTCGACCGCGATTTCGGCGGTGTCGGCGGGAAGGGCGCGGATTAAGGCTTTGAAGGCGGTGGACAGGACGTGGTTCTGCATACGCAGCACGTCGTTCGCCTCCTCCAGATATTCCAAACGCTGTTCGATGCTGCCCATGATGTATCCTCGCGAATCTGTTAAAATGCGCCATTATATCAAACCGCGCTTTATGCGCGGGTTTGTCTGCCTGCAAAGATTATAGTGGATTAACAAAAACCAGTACGGCGTTGCCTCGCCTTAGCTCAAAGAGAACGATTCTCTAAGGTGCTGAAGCACCAAGTGAATCGGTTCCGTACTATTTGTACTGTCTGCGGCTTCGTCGCCTTGTCCTGATTTTTGTTAATCCACTATAAGAACCGGAAGCCGAAAAAATGGATACAAACAATCAGGATAAAGAGCCGAATTGGGAAAAACGTTTGGAAAACCTGCGTCAGACGCGCCGTATGAAGGCAGTGCCGACTTACGCGCCGCTGTCCCGTCCCTCTGAAACCGGAACGGACGCGCCGATGCCGAAACTGGACGATGGGAGCCGTGAGCGCGTGTTGAAGGCGTATCTGAAGAAATGGCAGGAGGAACACAATGCCGCCGTTGCCGATTGCGGCGAGGAAGTCGAAACCGACCCGATGATCGTCCTTCAGGAAAACTGGCTCAACGCGCAGGCTTCCCTGCAAATGTCGGTTTCGGAAAAACACATCGAATCGCGGCGGAGAATCCGGTTCGATGCCAAAAAAGACAGTGCCGAATTTGAAACCGGACAGATTGAGGGCGGGGAAAACGCCGATGCGGCAGAATCGGGTACGGCGGCAGACGGGGTTGTGGAAAACGGCGAAGGCGGTGCGGAAGAGGCGTTGATGCCCGTCCAAATCAATATTCTGAATCCGAAAGCCGTCAACCGGCGCGAAGTGTTCTGCCTGTCCGAACAGGAGCTGACCGAACGGCTGATCAAACGCCTGCGCCCCCATCTGACTGATACCGTCAACGGCATTATCCGTACGGCGGTGCAGAAGCAGATGGCGCTCTTTACTTATCAGCTCCAGCAAATGCTGCACGAGCAGGCGGGTGCGGTAGTCGAAGACGTATTGGAACACGATATCCGCAAAATCCTCAACGACATCAAGTACGAATTAAAATACAAACGCTGATCGTCATGCCGTCTGAAAGCCGTGTTCAGACGGCATTTCCATTCTCATCCGACTTGAAAGCCTTATGGAACAGGCGCAAAATATTAATAAATTAAACAACGGGCGCACGCCCCGTTGCTGAACGGACAAAACCGAGGAATTACCAATGAGCAAAAAACTCCACCCGCAGACGCTTGCCATACGCGGCGGCAAAGAACAAACCGAATACCGCGAACACAATCAGGCCTTGTTTCTGACCAGCAGCTTCATGTGGGACAACGCCCAACACGCTGCCGATTTGTTTTCAAAAAAAATCAAAGGGTTCACTTATACCCGTACCGCCAACCCGACCACAGCCGCCTTTGAAAAACGCATCGCCGCTTTGGAAGGTGCGGAACGCGCGGTCGCCACTTCGACGGGTATGTCCGCGATTCAGGCGGCGTTTTTCACCTTTTTGCAGGCGGGCGATCATGTGGTTTCCAGCCGCAGCCTGTTCGGCACGACCGTCGGCTTTATCAATAACATCGTTACCAAATTCGGCATCGAAGTGAGCCACGTGTCGCCGACTGATATAAACGAATGGAAAGCCGCCGTCAAAGCCAACACCAAACTGCTGTTTTTGGAAACGCCGTCCAACCCCTTGTGCGAAGTGGCCGACTTGGAAGCCTTGGCGGAATTGGCGCACGGCATCGGCGCGCTCTTGGTGGTGGACAACAGCCTGCTGTCGCCCGTCGGCTCGCAGCCTTTGAAACACGGCGCGGATATTTCCGTTTCCTCCGCGACCAAAGCCATAGACGGACACGGACGCGTGATGGGCGGCGTGTTGGCGGGTTCGGAAGAACTGATGGCGCAGGTCGCCGTTTACTGCAACTCTTGCGGGCTGGCGATGTCGCCGTTTAACGCATGGCAGTTGTTGAGCGGCGTAGAAACCCTGTCGCTGCGTATGGAAAAACAGTTCGACAACGCCCTGAAAATCGCACAATGGCTGCAAGCGCAGCCGCAGGTTCAAGCCGTGTATTACACCGGATTGCCCGACCATCCGCAGGCAGAGCTTATCCGCAAACAGCAAAACGGCGGCGGCATCGTCATCGGCTTTGAAGTCGCCGACCAAGCAGCCGCATGGAAAGTCGTGGACGGCGTGGAACTCTTTTCCCGTACCGCCAACCTCGGCGACGTGCGCTCGACCATCACCCATCCGTGGACAACCACGCACGGCAGGATGCAGCCCGAAGAAAAACTCGCCGCCAACATCCGCCCCGGATTGGTGCGCCTGTCGGTCGGTTTGGAATATGTTGGCGATTTGATTGACGATTTGAAACAGGCACTCGCACGCTGATTGCGTGTTTCAGACGGCATTGGACAGCAGATGCCGTCTGAAACCCTTATCGCGTATGGCATACACATCAACAGTAGGAAAAAATATGGATGAAGCAGTTTTTGCCGATTGGGCGTTGAAAATCTGCCTGACCGGCTTGATTATTTTTTTGGGTTTTATCGTTTGGAATTTGGGCAAGGAGTCTAAAGCGGGCAAATTCGGCATTGCCATTTTGTTTTTGGTCTTGGGCTTGGGCGTGTTCGGTTTTGTGTTCAAAGAACTGCTGATTAAGTTTTTGGTATTGCCGAAATAGGTTTGCGGCCTGTCAAAATGCCGTCTGAAATCATAAAAAGTAATCTGCACCTTAAAAGTTTGATTTAACCGCCAACTGATTAAGGTGCGGATTCTTATGACAAAATATAGTGGATTAACAAAAACCAGTACAGCGTTGCCTCGCCTTAGCTCAAAGAGAACGATTCTCTAAGGTGCTGAAGCACCAAGTGAATCGGTTCCGTACTATTTGTACTGTCTGCGGCTTCGTCGCCTTGTCCTGATTTTTGTTAATCCACTATAAAAATCATCTTTCCGCAGTCATTCCCACGGATGCGAAAGCCTGTCTTTTTGAATCCCGGATAATTTTACATCGTCATTCCCGCGCAGGCGGGAATCCAGATCATTGGGTAGCGGCAATGTTCAAAAGTCGTCTGAAAAATCAGAAGTTCTAGATTCCCGTTTTCACGGGAATGACGGAATTTCAGACGGCATCCTCCCGCCCCGTTATTCCCGCGCAGGCGGGAATCTAGTCCGTTCGGTTTCGGTCATTTCCGACAAATTCCTGTTGCCTTTCATTTCTAGATTCCCACTTTCGAGGGAATGACGGTTTGGAAGTTGCCTGAAACTCGAAAACAACTAAAACTGAACGAATCGGATTCCCACTTCCGTTGTAATGACAAACTTTAAGGTGTGATGACTTATCCAAAACAGTCAAAACGCAAAAACCGGTTTCTCGTTTGCATAAGAACGGCAAATTTTTCGGTGTCTTGTTTTATGGGCGTTATCCCTTGTCCGCTCCGTAGGGCAGGTAAACGTCGAAGCGGGTGCTTTTGCCGGTGTATTGGTAGGCAGGAGCTTGTCCGGCAAGGTGTTCTCCCAGGCGCGGGCGTTTGACGACGACGCGTTTTTTTGCAGTCTGTCGGGCGGTATGGAGGAGGACGGCCTCATCTTGCGCCTCGCCGACGAGCCGGTGGAAGTAGGCCATTTCTTTTTTGACGGCGGCACTTTTGCGGCGTTCGGGATACATCGGGTCGAGATAGACGATGTCGGGTTTGCCCTGTGTTTGAACAAGTGCGGGCATTTGTTCGGCGGAGTTGCCGAAATGGAGGTTGATGCGTGCGGCGGTGTCTTGCGTTTCGGGATTGAGGAGGGCGCGGCGGATGCCGTCTGAAAGCAGGCAGGCGACGGCAGGATGTTGCTCGAAGGCGGTAACGGCCAGCCCGAGCGAGGCGAGGACGAAGCTGTCGCGCCCCAATCCTGCAGTCGCATCCCATACAGTGGGGTGCGCGGTGTGGTTGACAGCTTTGGCGATGAGTTCGCCCCCGCCTTTTGTGCGCCGGTATTGTGCCGCGCCGGAGGCAAAGTCGACGATGACGCTGCCCTTTTCCCCGACAAGCCTGAGACTGACGGTATCGTGTCCGGCAAGGAGGTAACTGCCTTGTTCGGGTGGTTGTGAAACGGGTACGAGGGGGAATGCCCGTATCAGGGCGCGGACGGTTTCGGTGGCGGTGTCGTCAATAAGGATGTCGGTCATAGTGTTTTGTGTCCGTTCCGACGTGGGGCAAACCCGCTTTCCCGTGCCGTTTCAGACGGCATTTTTTCGGGTGGGCGGAGATGGTGCGGATGCTGTTTTGCCGTCAGTCTATGTTGAGGCGTTCCATACGGTAGCGCATGGAACGGAAGCTGATGCCCAAAAGTTTGGCGGCCTGCGTGCGGTTGCCTTTGGTTTGTTTGAGGACTTGTTCGATGATGTCGCGTTCGATTTGGTCGAGGTAGTCCTGTATCTGCATGGTATCGGGGTCGAACGGCAGGAGGCGGGACGGTGCGGCGGCTGTTTCAGACGGCAAGGTATCGGCGGCGCGGGCGGTGGTTTCGGACTGAACGGGTTTGTGGCGCACATCTTGGATTTGCAGGTCGTCGATTTGCACGGTATGTCCGACGCACAGGGCGACGGCGCGTTCGAGGATGTTTTCCAGTTCGCGGAAATTGCCTGGATAACTGTAATTCAGGAGCATCTGTTGCGCGGCGGGGGCGAGTGTGTAAGGCCGGTTGTTGTGGCTGTGTTTGTAAAGGAGGTAGGGGATGAGCAGCTTCAAGTCTTCGCGCATTTCACGCAGGGACGGCATATTGAGGCTGACGACGTTGAGTCGGTAATACAGGTCTTGGCGGAATGCGCCGCTTTCGACAAGGGCTTCGAGGTTTTTGTGGGTGGCGCAGACGATGCGGACATCGACGGGCTGCTCGGCGGTATCGCCGATGCGGCGCACGGCTTTTTCTTGAATCGCGCGCAGGAGTTTGACCTGCATGGAAAGGGGCAGGTCGGCGACTTCGTCCAAAAATAAAGTGCCGCCGTCGGCGTGGCGGAAGAAGCCGTCGTGGTCTTTGTCGGCGCCGGTAAAGCTGCCTTTGCGGTAGCCGAAAAATTCGCTTTCCATCAGGTTTTCTGGAATCGCACCGCAGTTGACGGCGACAAAGGGTTTGTCCGCGCGGTCGGACAGTTCGTGTATGGTGCGCGCCGCTTGTTCTTTACCTGTACCGGATTCGCCGGAAATATAGACGGGTACTTTGCCGGGCGCGAGGCGGCGGATGAGGTGGCGGACTTCAACCATCTGCGGAGAGCTACCGAGCAGGCGGGGCATATCGGGTTCCGCATAGGGAAGGGCGGCGGAAACGGGCGGTGCCGTCGGTATTGCGTTTGCAGGTTTCGGGGCTTCAGACGGCATGGGGGAAGAAACGGGGGATGCCGTCTGAACGGGCGGTTCGGGGATTTTGTTTTGGTTTTCGGAAACGGAAATTGCCGATTTGACGAGGGAACGCAGCCGGGCGAGGGTGATGGGTTTTTGGATGTAGTCGAACGCGCCGCAACGCAACGCTTCCTGTGCCTGATCGGCATTGCCGAAGGCGGTAATGACGGCAATCGGGATGTCGAGTGCACGGCTGTTGATGTGTTGGACGACTTCCAGCCCGGAGCCGTCGGGCATACGCATATCGGTCAGGACGAGCGAATAGCGTTGGCTGTCGAGCTTGTTTTTGGCTTCGGCAACGCCTGACGCGGTATGGACGCGCAAGCCCATTTTCATCAGGGTCATTTCCATCAGGTCGAGAATGTCGGTTTCGTCATCGACGACGAGGACGGGATGTTGCAGTTCAGTCATTGGTTTTTTCCGGTAATGTGAGTTCGAAACATTTGGCTTCCGGCAGGTAGGTCAAATCGCCGAAATTGGCGTGCGCCAGTTCGCGGGCGACATACAGCCCGAGGCCGGTGCCGTTTTTCGCCGTGGTGTAAAAGGGTTCGAACAGGTGTTCCTGCACTTCGGGCGGCACGCCGCCGCCGTCGTCGGCAAAGAGGATGCAGACGGTGTTTTTTTGCGCGGGGCGGATGGTGACGGAAATCGAGCCGGGCTGTTTACGGCTGTGCCGCCACGCGTTGTTGGCGAGATTCCACATAATTTGCCGCAGGTGGGCGGGATCGAAATAGGCGGTCGGGCTGCCGCCTTGAATATCCGGACGGATGCAGCCGGCGGCATCGGGATGGCCGAGCAGGAACTCTTGTTTGAATTCTTCCCAAAACGGTATCAGGCCGATGGTTTCGCGTTCGGTTTTGTTGCGCTTGTTGAGCGAGGAAATGTCTTCGAGCATTTTGTCGATGCGGCAGACGTTGCCGTCGATGATTTTGCACAATTTGGCGTTGAACGGATCTGCCGCCCCCGCTTCCATATTTTCGCGCAGCAGGTCGTTGGCGTGGCGGATGGCGGACATCGGGTTGCGGATTTCGTGGGCGAGGTTGGCGGTCAGTTGTCCGAGCGCGGCAAGTTTGACGGACAGGGCTTCCGCCTGAATTTCGCTTTGCGGGCGGATGTAGAGGATGAGCAGCTTGTCCGGCCCTTTGTTGACCGGAACGGCGCGGATGCCGGCGTTCAGGCTGGGTGTGCCGAGGACGTATTCGAAAGTGTGCGGAGAGGCTTGATCCCACAGTTCGGCGGCAGAATCGGACAGACCGGCGCGCCGTCCGATTTCGAGTGTGGGGAAAAGGTCTTTCGCCTTCAGGTTGAACAGCACCGCCAGCCCTTCGGCATTGATGACGACGACAGCTTCCTGAACGCGTTCGAGTACGGTTTGGCTCAAGCCTTTGATGCGGTGGTAGGCGATATGGCTGTCGTAGGCGAGTTTTCCGGCACGGTCGATGTATTTGACCGACAGTGAGGTGAAGATGGCGGAAAGATAGGAGGCGGCGACAAGGATGAAGGTTGCCGAGGCGGTTCGGGCATCCGATATGAGCGGGTATTTGCCGATATCGCCGTCGGCAATGGCGTTGAATATCAGCAGGATGGCGGCGTAGCTGGAATAGAGCAGGGGGTAGCGCCCGTAGCTGAGCAGGCAGGAGCAGACGACGAAGGGCAGGATCAGGATGCCGAAGCCGGAGTCGATGCCGCCGAACAGGTAGGTCAGCACGCCGATCATCGTGATGTCCGCCACCGCGCTGAAACGCGGCATTTTCAGCGACTGCCATTGCCAATGCGGATGGATGATGGAAAAGAAAATCAGCCAGCAGGCAATGGCGAGCCAAACATAAAACGCCCACGCCGTCCACGAAGCGTGCAGGTTCGCACGGCTGCCGGTTTCCAGCCCGAGGATGTGCATAATCATCAGCGGGAAAACGATGGCGACGCGGATGATGTTGATCAGATTGGGAATCCGGTCTTTGAGTTTTTCAAGTTCGCGGGTATTGGAAATTACCATAATATGTGCAGAATCGGGTTTATTTCGGGGAAGAAAGCTGTTTCAGGCTGCCCGATATGGGTAATAGTTTGCCTTTTTTGCCGCGTTTTGCCTCAAGCAGGGAGACGGGGATGCGGTCTTTGTGCGCCGCGCCGCGCCTGCCTTCGCTTTCAATCAGGATTTCCGGCTCGGAAGAAACGGCGGTATGCGTCATCGATTCGCCGGCGTTTAATCCGATGATTTGCAGTCCTTTGCCTTTCGCCATAATTTTCAATTCGCCGATGGGGAAGGCGAGGGCGCGGTTTTGACTGGTGGTGGCAATGATTTTGCAGTCGGGGTTGATCAGCGAAGAAGCATAGACGGCAACAGGCGGCAGGACGGTTTCGCCACTGTCCACGGTCATGACCACTTTACCCGCTTTCACGCGCCCGACCATGTCGCCCAGCTTGGCGATGAAGCCGTAGCCGCCGCTGCTTGATAATAAATAATGTTGTTCCGGCAATCCTGTCAACATCGCAACGGGTTTCGCGCCGTTTTGCAGCTCGATTAAGGATGAAACCGGCACGCCGTCGCCGCGTCCGCCGGGGATTTCGGCGGCATCGAGCGTGTAGGTTCTGCCCAATGAATCCAGGATGACAACGGGTAAAACGGTGCGGCCTTCAAGGGTTTGTTTGAGGCGGTCGCCTTCTTTGAACGCGGTTTGGCTCAAATCGAGGTTGTGTCCGGCGCGGCTGCGTATCCAGCCTTTTTCCGACAGAATCAGCGTGATGGGTTCGTCGGCAGTGGTCTGCGTCAACACGGCGCGTCCGGCTTCTTCCACCAGCGTGCGGCGCGCGTCGCCGAACTGCTTCATATCCGCCTGCATCTCTTTGACAATCAGCTTGCGTTTTTCGTTTTCGTCGCCCAAAAGGATGTTCAGACGGCCTTGTTCTTCGCGCAATTCGTTCAATTCTTTTTCGAGTTTGAACCCTTCCAAACGCGCCAACTGGCGCAGGCGGATTTCCAAAATGTCTTCGGCTTGGATTTCGGTCAGCCCGAATGCCGCCATCAAATCGGCTTTCGGGTCGTCTGATTCGCGGATGACTTTAATCACTTCGTCGATGTGCAGAAAGACTTTCAGACGGCCTTCGAGAATGTGCAGCCGTTTTTCCACTTGGTTCAAACGGAATTTCAGACGGCGTGTTACGGTAACGACGCGGAAATCCAGCCATTCTTGCAAAATCGTTTTCAGGTTTTTCTGCGCAGGGCGGTTGTCCAAACCCATCATCACCAAGTTCATGGACACATTGCCTTCCAGCGAAGTCTGCGCCATCAGCGTGTTAATGAAGGTATCGGTATCGATGCGGCTGGATTTCGGCTCGAACACTAGGCGCACGGGATGCTCGCCGTCGGACTCGTCGCGCACGCGGTCGATTAAATCCAACATCAGCTTTTTGGTGTTGAGCTGGTCTTGGTTGAGCTGCTTTTTGCCCGCTTTCGGTTTCGGGTTGGTTTGCTCTTCGATTTCGGCAAGGATTTTGGCTGAATTGGCGTTCGGCGGCAGCTCAGTCACAATCACGCGCCACTGTCCGCGCGCCAATTTCTCAATTTCATAACGCGCACGCACACGCACGCTGCCTTTGCCTGTCTCGTAAATCCGGCGCAATTCGTCCGCCGGCGTGATAATTTGACCGCCACCGGCAAAATCGGGCGCAGGGATGTATTGCATCAGGTCAGCGGTTTCCAGCGTCGGCTTTTTCAACAGCGCAATCGCCGCCTGCGTAACTTCGTTCAAATTGTGCGACGGAATTTCGGTCGCCATGCCTACCGCGATGCCCGACGCGCCGTTGAGCAATACCATAGGCAGACGGGCGGGCAGGTGCAGCGGTTCGTCAAACGCGCCGTCGTAGTTCGGCACAAAATCCACCGTCCCCTGATTGATTTCGGACAACAGCAATTCCGCAATCGGCGTCAGCCGCGCTTCGGTGTAACGCATCGCCGCCGCTCCGTCGCCGTCGCGCGAACCGAAGTTGCCGATGCCATCGATTAAGGGATAGCGCAAGGTAAAATCCTGCGCCATGCGCACCATCGCCTCATAGGCAGAACTGTCGCCGTGCGGGTGGTATTTACCCAAAATCTCGCCGACCACGCGCGCCGATTTCACCGGCTTCGCCCCCGCTGTCAAGCCCATATCGCGCATGGCAAACAAAATGCGCCGCTGCACGGGTTTTTGGCCGTCTGAAACTTCAGGCAGCGCGCGGCCTTTGACCACGCTCATGGCGTATTCGAGATAGGCGCGTTCGGCGTATTGACCGAGTATCAGCGTATTGGAATCGGTATGGGAAGCGTGCGGTTGCGTATTCATTGTGTATGCGGAATGTAAAGCAAAGGACATTATTGTAAATCAAAACGGCAAACCATAGTGGGCACCGTGTCTAAATCTGAATCAAATACGGGAAATGTGAAAATATGTTATAAATAAGGCTTTCCCACTTTCACACATTGGAGACGATATGGAACTGGTATTTATCCGCCACGGACAAAGCGAATGGAACGCGAAAAACCTGTTTACAGGCTGGCGCGACGTGAAGCTGAGCGAGCAGGGGCTTGCCGAGGCCGCCGCCGCCGGTAAAAAACTGAAAGAAAACGGCTATGAGTTCGACATCGCCTTCACATCCGTCCTGACCCGCGCGATTAAGACCTGCAACATCGTTTTGGAAGAATCCGACCAACTGTTCGTACCGCAAATCAAAACATGGCGGCTGAACGAACGCCACTACGGCCGACTGCAAGGTTTGGACAAAAAACAAACCGCCGAACAATACGGCGACGAGCAAGTCCGCATCTGGCGGCGCAGCTACGACACCCTGCCGCCGCTTTTGGACAAAGACGATGCGTTTTCTGCACACAAAGATCGCCGCTATGCCCATCTGCCTGCCGATGTTATCCCCGACGGCGAAAACCTGAAAGTAACGCTGGAGCGCGTATTGCCGTTTTGGGAAGACCAAATCGCCCCCGCGATTTTGGGCGGCAAACGCGTTTTGGTGGCGGCGCACGGCAACTCCCTGCGCGCGCTGGCAAAACACATCGAGGGCATTTCCGACGAAGACATCATGGGCTTGGAAATCCCGACCGGTCAGCCGCTGGTGTACAAATTAGACGACAATCTGAAAGTCATCGAAAAATTCTACCTGTAAGGGTTTGAAATAAAAAAATGCCGTCTGAAGCCCGGGGTTTCAGACGGCATTTTTGACGGTAAACGTAGCAACTATGTAACTGTATTGGGCGCGCGTTTTTTGCGGTGTGCGGCGTAATTCGGATGAGGGGGAACGAATCAGTAACCGTAGCAACTGCTTTTGCAGTAATGACGGAATTTTAAGTTACGGTAAGTTATCGGAAAGACAGAAACTGCTCCGCCGTCATTCCCGCGAAGGCGGGAATCTGAACACGTCCGTAGGGAAACCTATATCCCGTCATTCCCACGAAAGTGGGAATCTAGAACCTCTGAATTTTCAGACAACCTTTGAATATTGCCGCCGTCCCGCGTTTCTGGATTCCCGCCTGCGCGGGGATGACGATTCATCAGTTTCCCGAAATGCCGACATAACCGAAACCGAACGCCCTGGATTCCCGCCTGCGCGGGGATGACGATTCATCAGTTTCCCGAAATGCCGACATAACCGAACCGAACGCCCTAGATTTTCGCCTGCACGGGAATGACGATTCATCAGTTTCCCGAAATGCCGACATAACCGAACCGAACGTCCTAGATTCCCGCCTGCACGGGAATGACGGGATTTTAAGTTACGGTAATTTATTGGAAAAACAGAAACTTCTCCGCCGTCATTCCCGCGAAAGCGGGAATCTAGAACCTCTGAATTTTCAGACAACCTTTGAATATTGCCGCCGTCCCGCGTTCTGGATTCCCGCCTGCGCGGGAATGACGGGATTTTTGTAACCGTAGCAACTGCGTGCGGAAAAAATGCCGTCTGAAGGCTTGGGCGTTCAGACGGCATTTTGCTTGCGGCGGAGGGATTACGCGAGTTTGGCTTTTACCCATTCTTCCGCGCTTGCCAGCATTTCGGGCAATTTGTCGGTATCTGTACCGCCGGCTTGCGCCAAGTCGGGACGGCCGCCGCCTTTGCCGCCGACTTGTTCGGCTGCAAATTTGACCAGATCGCCTGCTTTGACTTTGCCGGTCAGGGCTTTGGATACGCCGGCGCACAGGGAGACTTTGCCGTCGTTTACTGCCGCTAAAAGAATCACGGCGTTGTCGGATTTTCCAGTCAGGTCAGTTACGATTTCGCGCAGGGCTGCGGCATCGGCTTCGATTTGTGCGGCAACGAGTTTGGCCGCGCCCAGGTCTTTTGCGTTGTCCAAGAGTTTTGCGCCTGCGTGGACGGCGAGTTCGGCTTTGGCTTTGGCTAAATCTTTTTCCAATGCTTTGGCGTGTGCCGCGCCTGCTTGGATTTTCGCCAATACGTCTTTTTCGGTTTGGGCTTTGGTTTCGGCAATAATGTCTTTCACCAAGCGTTCTTGCTCTTGCGCCCATTTGAGTGCGTTCAGGCCGGTGATGGCTTCGATACGGCGCACGCCTGCGGCAATACCGCCTTCGCTGATGATTTTGAAGAGGCCGATGTCGCCGGTGCGTGAAACGTGTGTACCGCCGCACAATTCGGTAGAGAAACCGCCCATTTGCAGTACGCGCACTTCGTCGCCGTATTTTTCGCCGAAGAGCATCATCGCGTCGGTTTTTTGCGCGTCTTCCATGCTCATAATGGCTGCGTTGACGGCAACGTTGGCCAAAACGGCTTCGTTGACGCGGCGTTCTACTTCGGCGATTTCTTCGGCAGTTACCGCTTGGGGATGGGAAATGTCGAAACGGGTGGATTCGGCGGTAACTAAAGAGCCTTTTTGTTCAACGTGTTCGCCCAATACATCGCGCAGGGCTTTGTGCATCAGGTGGGTCGCGCTGTGGTTGCGCATATTGGCATTGCGGATTTCGTCATCTACTTTGGCGGTAACGCTGTCGCCGACTTTCAGACGGCCTGAGGTTTGTACGCCGAATTGGCCGAATACGGCCGCTTTGATTTTTTGGGTATCGCGTACTTCAAAGCGGTTTTCGCCTGCAAAGATATAGCCGACGTCGCCGACTTGGCCGCCGGATTCTGCATAGAACGGGGTAAAGTCGATAACGACTGCGCCGCTGTCGCCTTCGTTCAATTCATTGACTTGTTCGCCTTCTTTGTAGAGTGCCAACACGGTGGCTTCGGTTTGGCGTTCGCTATAACCTTTAAACTCGGTGTCTTGACCTTCGTAAGGCAGTTGGGCGTTGGCTTTGAAGCTTTGTGCGGCGCGTGCGCGTGCGCGTTGGGCTTCCATTTCGCGCTCGAAGCCTGCTTCGTCCAGTTCGATATTGCGTTCGCGGCAGATGTCGGCGGTCAAGTCGTATGGGAAACCGTAGGTATCGTAGAGTTTGAAGATGATTTCGCCGTCGAGTTTTTTACTGCCTTTAGCCAACGCGTTTTCCAATAAAGCCATACCGGTTTCCAGAGTTTGGGCAAAACGGCTTTCTTCGTTTTTCAACGCTTCTTCGATTTGAGCTTGTTTTTCTTTCAATTCCGGGTAGGCATCGCCCATCTCTTTGACCAAATCGGCCACCAGTTTGTGGAAGAACGGTTTGCTTTGACCCAGTTTGTAACCGTGGCGCACGGCGCGGCGGATGATGCGGCGCAATACGTAGCCGCGGCCTTCGTTGGCAGGCAATACGCCGTCTGCAATCAAGAATGAGCAGGAGCGGATGTGGTCGGCGATGACTTTCAGGCTGGGTTCTTCCATGCTGAAAGCTGCGCCGGTTTCGCGGGCAACGGCTTTGAGCAGGTCTTGGAACAGGTCGATTTCATAGTTGCTGTGAACGTGCTGCATGACGGCGGCCATACGCTCCAAGCCCATACCGGTATCGACGGACGGCTTGGGCAGCGGATTCATATTGCCTTGTTCGTCGCGGTTGAACTGCATAAATACGCAGTTCCAAATTTCAATCCAGCGGTCGCCGTCTTCTTCGGGGCTGCCGGGAATGCCGCCCCAGATTTCTTCGCCGTGGTCGTAGAAAATTTCGGAGCAAGGACCGCAAGGGCCGGTGTCGCCCATTTGCCAGAAGTTGTCGGATGCGTATTTCGCGCCTTTGTTGTCGCCGATGCGGACGATGCGTTCAGACGGCATACCGATTTCGTTCAACCAGATGTTGTAGGCTTCGTCGTCTTCTGCGTAAACGGTCGCCAACAGTTTGTCTTTGGGGATATTGAGCCATTCGGGGGAAGTGAGAAACTCCCAAGCGAAGTGGATGGCGTCGCGTTTGAAGTAGTCGCCGAAGGAGAAGTTGCCCATCATTTCAAAGAAGGTGTGGTGGCGGGCGGTGTAGCCGACGTTTTCCAAGTCGTTGTGTTTGCCGCCTGCGCGTACGCATTTTTGCGCGGTGGTGGCGCGGCTGTACGGGCGTTTGTCGAAACCTAAAAATACGTCTTTAAACTGGTTCATGCCCGCGTTGGTAAACAGCAGGGTCGGGTCGTCGTGCGGCACGAGGCTGGAAGAGCGGACGACGGTGTGGCCTTTGGTTTCAAAAAATTTTAGGAATTTTTGGCGCAGTTCGGAAGTTTTCATAATTTTTTCAATGTCTCTCAAATGTCTTGTCATGGTAAAAGCAGGGAAAACGAACGGCGGTATCTTACCGCAAATCCCTGTTTCTAGCTATGGAAGCGGCGGCTTTCAGGCGGCATTGCGGGATTTTGAATGCCGTCTGAAGCCCTGTTGCCAATATCGGCTATAATGGCCGCTTTCTCCAACCCGATATGCAAGGAATGATAATGGCCAAACATCTGCCACTCGCCGTCCTGACTGCTTTGCTGCTTGCAGCGTGCGGCGGTTCGGACAAACCGCCTGCCGAAAAACCGGCACCGGCGGAAAACCAAAACGTATTGAAAATTTACAACTGGTCGGAATACGTCGATCCGGAAACCGTTGCCGATTTTGAAAAGAAAAACGGCATCAAGGTTACTTATGATGTGTACGACAGCGATGAAACGCTGGAAAGCAAGGTGCTGACCGGAAAATCCGGTTACGACATTGTCGCGCCGTCCAATGCGTTTGTGGGTAGGCAGATTAAGGCAGGTGCGTATCAGAAAATCGATAAGTCGCTGATTCCCAATTATAAACACCTAAACCCCGAAATGATGAGGCTGATGGACGGGGTCGATCCCGGCCACGAATACGCCGTGCCGTTTTATTGGGGGACAAATACCTTCGCCATCAATACCGAACGCGTGAAAAAGGCTTTGGGTACGGACAAGCTGCCGGACAACCAGTGGGATTTGGTGTTCGACCCCGAATACACGTCCAAACTCAAGCAATGCGGCATCAGCTATTTGGACAGCGCGGCGGAAATCTATCCTATGGTGTTGAACTATTTGGGTAAAAACCCGAACAGCAGCAATACGGAAGACATCAGGGAGGCAACCGCCCTGCTCAAGAAAAACCGCCCCAATATCAAACGCTTTACTTCGTCCGGCTTTATCGATGATTTGGCACGCGGCGATACCTGCGTAACAATCGGTTTCGGCGGCGATTTGAACATCGCCAGACGGCGTGCAGAAGAAGCGGGCGGCAAGGAAAAAATCCGCGTGATGATGCCCAAAGAGGGCGTGGGGATTTGGGTGGATTCGTTTGTGATTCCGAAAGATGCGAAAAACGTCGCCAACGCGCACAAATACATCAACGACTTCCTCGATCCGGAAGTGTCGGCGAAAAACGGCAATTTCGTTACCTACGCGCCTTCGAGCAAGCCGGCGCGCGATTTGATGGAGGACGAATTTAAAAACGACAATACGATTTTCCCGAGCGGGGAAGATTTGAAAAACAGCTTTATTATGGTTCCCATCCGGCCGGCGGCATTGAAGTTTATGGTGCGCCAGTGGCAGGATGTGAAGGCGGGGAAATAAAGCCCGATATGCCGTCTGAAGGATGTTCGGACGGCATTTTTTATTTTCGGAGGAAGAGGGATTGCAGCCGCTGTTTGAAGGCAATGGGGCGGATGCTGCTCAAAATGCCGCTGAGGATGATGATGCACATACCGAGTATTTCCTGCCAAAAAAGCTGTTCGCCCAAAAAGAACGCCGCCGAAAGCGCGGAAAAAACGACGGTCATATAGGAGAGCGAGGCAACTGTGAATTTGTCGCCGACTTTGTAGGCGCGCGTCATCGACAGTTGGGCAATCAGCGCGGACACGCCGATGCCCGACAGATAAACCGCCGACTGCCAAGACAGCATATGCCAGCCGGTCAGCGTCGCCCAAACCGACGACATCGCCACACCTGTCGCGGAAAGGTAAAACACGACGCGCCAGCCGGGTTCGCCCGCCAAAGACAGTTCGCGCACTTTCAAATACGCCCAGCCGGACATCGCGCCGCCGGCAAGACCGGCGAGTGCCGCCGTTTCCTGACCGCTGCGGAACGAAGGATTAAGCAGCAATACCACGCCGGCAAAACCAAGGAGCAGCACCGCCTGCGTGTAAACGGAAATCCGTTCTTTCAAAATCAGGAAGGAAAATACCGCCAAAAAAATCGACGAGGTGTAGCTTAGGGTTACGCCGGTTGCCAAAGGCAGATGCGTTACCGCGTAGAACAGCAGCAGCATCGCCCCCGTCCCGACCATACTGCGGTTTAAGTGGTTTTTCCAATGGGGCGTGCGGAAGGTATCCCGACGCAATACGGCGGCAGCCCCGAGCGCAACGGTTGAAAACAGCATACGCCAAAAGACCAATTCGCCGCTGCCGAGGGCAAATTTTGCCGATGCCTCTTTAATCAATACGTTCATAATGGTAAAGCAGACCGCCGCCACCAGCATCCAGCCGGAACCCAAAACGTCTTTTTTTGCGGTATCCATATAATATTTGTCGCGATAAAAAGGTCAAATTGTAAACCTTGCGGCAGGGTTTGCGGCGGCGGATTCGGGCGCGCGCAATCCCGCCGAACCCCCGTTTTTTCGGAACAATTTGTTTTTTCAGGGCAAACCTGCTTATAATGGCGGGTATGAAAAAATATCTTGCCCTCATCCCCATCGCGGCCGCCTTGTCCGGCTGCGGAACTGTTTATGTGCCCACCCTGACCGAAATCCCCGTCAGGCCGATTAATACCGTTCCGGCGGAAGCGTCTGTAAAAGGTTTCCGCCTCGCCCCTTCGCATTGGACGGACGTTTCCAAAATCCGCGACGAGGCGACGCGCCTGAGCTATCAGGTGGACATCGGTAAAATGACTAAGGTTCAGGCGGCGCAATATCTGAACAACTTCAGAAAACGCCTGGTCGGACGCAATGCCGTCGATGACAGTATGTATGAAATCTACCTGCGTTCGGCGGTAGACAGCCAGCGCGGCGAAATCAATACCGAGCAGTCCAAGCTGTATATCGAGAATGCCTTGCGCGGCTGGCAGCAGCGTTGGAAAAATATGGATGTCAAACCCGATAATCCCGCATTTACCAACTTTTTGATGGAAGTGATGAAGATGCAGCCCTTGAAATGACGCGGTACGCAAATGCCGTCTGAAAGCCTTTTCAGACGGCATTTGCGTTTTAAGGTTCAGATAATTTATTGTTGCCCGCCTTCTTTCCGGTATTGACCCGGCGAAACGTGATATTGCCGTTTGAATGCTTTGCCAAAGTGTGTTTCCGACTGAAAGCCTACCGACAGTGCGACCGACAAAACCGAATCCGGGGTTTTCTTCAGCAGCAACGCGCCTTTTTGCAGGCGGATATGGTTCACAAAGGCGTGCGGGCTGAGTCCGACCTGGCTTTTGAAACGGCGCATCAGCTGCGCGCGCGACATATTGGCGGCCGCTACCATTTTGTCGATATTCCATTCGTCTTCCGGTTTGTCTATCACCTTTTGGATTAAATGTCCCAAACGTTTGTCCTGCCAACCTTTCAATACGCCCGACAGTTGGGCATCTTTTTCCTGTTCGAGATAGGCGCGCAGGATAAGCACCAGCAGGACGGACGATAATGCGTTGACCACGGAAGCCGTCCCCGTCAAAGGTTTTTCGCTTTCCAGTTGCAGCATTGAAACCACATACTGCAAACTCGGATGGGCAATGTTCAGAAAAACGGTTTCCGGCAGCCCGTTCATCAAATCGGCGTGGGTGTCGTAGCGGAAACGGGCGCAAAACAGGCTCATATCCAGTCCGTTGCCGCATTGTTTGACCGTGAACGCGCCGTTTTGTCGTATATCCGGTTGTAAACTTTCTCCGTATTTTCCGTCGTGGCTCAACAGGTGTCCCAAGCCGCGCGGGAAAAATACAATATCCCCCGCATTGACCCGGCGCGGGGAAGTTTCACCGTCGATGCAGAGATAGCCGCTGCCCGATGTAACAATGTGCACCAGCCCTTCGCGTTGCAAGGTTTCATGCCGTACCGACCATTGTCCGCCCAAAAGGCACTGTACATCCACACTACCCGTCAGTTGGGCGAGATCGACCAGTTTGTCCAGAATGTCCATAAATCTTTTTGAACCATAAAATGAGATGATTAAACGAGAAACACAACTGAATAATTGCAATAATACGCACATCGAAAACAGATACGCAAGCGCGTATCAGGGTTAAACGCAAGAGAAAGGAAAAGAAAATGTTTAAAGATTGGAAAGAACATACCGCATTGGTTAAAAAATCGTTCGGTGAGCTGGGTAAGGCGCATCCTAAAATGCTGCAGGCCTACGGCGCACTGGAACAGGCTGCCGCAGCCGAAGCATTGGATGCCAAAACGCGCGAACTGATTGCCATCGCCGTTGCCATCACCACCCGTTGCGAGAGCTGCATCAGCGTTCACGCCGCCGCTGCCGCCAAAGCCGGTGCGACCGACAGCGAAATCGCAGGTGCATTGGCAACCGCCATCGCCCTGAATGCCGGTGCCGCTTACACTTACGCCCTGCGCGCACTGGAAGCGGTTGAAACGCAAAAATAATCCGTTTCGGATAAGAAATGCCGTCTGAAGATGTTTCAGACGGCATTTTGTCTGTTATGCTTCCCGATACTGTAAACAATATATGAAGCCGCTTATTTCAGACGGCATTTGAGAAACAAGGGGGTAAGCGTGAAATATTATCGCCGGGTATGGTTTGCCACCATAAGCTGCCTGCTGTTGTCCGCCGTTTTTATTGCACCTTACCTGACGGCATTTCACGAACAAGAAAAAACATTCGAATATGCAGAATTGACCGTTACCGCACCCAACCGCAGCGGACGGGCAATCAAACTGGATGCAGAAGGGCGGCAGTACCGGCTTTCCTGCTACGGGTTCGATGATTTGTGCGTGCAAGGCAATATCGGCAGAACCATCAGGGCGGAGCAGCTTAGAACCGTTTTAAGCGAAAACGTCGGAAAAGGTTTCTTAAACGGCGTTCTGTTGGAATACCGCAACAGTGGCGGCATCCACACCAATAAGGATTTTTCCTTTCCGGAAGACCGCCTTATCGAAGTGTTGGCACAACCTGCCGTTTTCAGCCTGAAACCGGGTATTTTGCTTTTATTGGCCGCCATTTTCCTGCGTTTGAAAAGAAAGTGAAAACAGATTGGCGGGAAGGGGGAATGCCTATGCGGTAATTTTACGTTTTGGGTTATGAGGATAACCGTTATAATCACAACTTTACAGTCTGCACAGAGAAAACCGATGCCTTGGAACATCCCCATTTTCCTCACTTGGTTGAGGGTCTTGCTCATCCCTGTCCTGACAGCCCTTTTTTACCTGCCTTTTCCGTGGTTCGCGGAGGAAACGATTAATCTCGCCGCCGCCGTCATTTTTGCCGTTGCCGCCTTGACCGACTGGTTTGACGGATTTTTGGCAAGGTTGTGGAAACAGACCTCGGATTTCGGCGCCTTCCTCGACCCCGTTGCCGACAAGCTGATGGTCGCCGTCTCTTTGCTGCTGCTGGTCAAACTCGACCGGACCTATGTTTTGTTTGCGATGATTATCATCGGCAGGGAAATTACCATTTCCGCATTGCGCGAATGGATGGCGCAAATGGGCAAAAGGAACAGCGTTGCCGTCGCCACCGTCGGCAAGTTTAAAACCGCCGCGCAAATGCTGGCGATTTTCTTTTTGCTGCTGAACATTCCTGATTTTCACGGATTTAATCTCGCACTTATCGGCAACATATTGATGTTTATCGCATCTTTGCTGACGGTTTGGTCGATGCTGTATTACCTGAAAATGGCGTGGAAAGAAATCGCCTGAAAAAAACATAAAAATAGCTTGACGGTAAAAACATAATCCATAATAATTGCGTCTTCTTCGATGTCGGAGAATGAAATCGGGCGGGAATAGCTCAGTTGGTAGAGCGCAACCTTGCCAAGGTTGAGGTCGCGAGTTCGAGACTCGTTTCCCGCTCCAAATTTTATTTCAAACGTATCAACGCGGGAATAGCTCAGTTGGTAGAGCGCAACCTTGCCAAGGTTGAGGTCGCGAGTTCGAGACTCGTTTCCCGCTCCAAAAATTTCATTCTCCCGCAATCATTGCGGGAATAGCTCAGTTGGTAGAGCGCAACCTTGCCAAGGTTGAGGTCGCGAGTTCGAGACTCGTTTCCCGCTCCAAAAACCGATATGTTTGAACGCGCGGGAATAGCTCAGTTGGTAGAGCGCAACCTTGCCAAGGTTGAGGTCGCGAGTTCGAGACTCGTTTCCCGCTCCAAGTTTTTTAGATAAGCCAGTTTTAGGGCGAGATAGCAAAGTGGTTATGCAGCGGATTGCAAATCCGTCTACGCCGGTTCGATTCCGACTCTCGCCTCCATATATCTTACGGCGGGGTGGCAGAGTGTTTATGCTATGAGGAGTGCAATCTTCATATAGGCCGGTTAAAATCCGCGCCCCCGCCTCCACCTTTCACAAATGCCCGGGTGGTGAAATAGGTAGACACAACGGACTTAAAATCCGTCGGGACTAAACATCCCGTGCCGGTTCGATTCCGGCTCCGGGCACCAAGCTGAAAATAACAATACCGCTCCAAGCGGTTATTTTTTTATCTGTCGGACGGGGATGGACAATATTGATATGTTCATGCCTGAACAAGAGGAAATCCAATCAATGTGGAAAGAAATTTTACTGAATTACGGTATTTTCCTGCTCGAACTGCTTACCGTGTTCGGCGCAATTGCGCTGATTGTGTTGGTTATCGTACAGAGTAAGAAACAGTCGGAAAGCGGCAGTGTCGTACTGACGGATTTTTCGGAAAATTATAAAAAACAGCGGCAATCGTTTGAAGCATTCTTTTTAAGCGGGGAAGAGGCAAAACATCAGGAAAAAGAAGAAAAGAAAAAGGAAAAGGCGGAAGCCAAAGCAGAGAAAAAGCGTTTGAAGGAGGGCGGGGAGAAATCTGCCGAAACGCAAAAATCCCGCCTTTTTGTGTTGGATTTTGACGGCGATTTGTATGCACACGCCGTAGAATCCTTGCGTCATGAGATTACGGCGGTGCTTTCGATTGCCAAGCCTGAAGATGAGGTTCTGCTCAGATTGGAAAGTCCGGGCGGCGTGGTTCACGGTTACGGTTTGGCGGCTTCGCAGCTTAGGCGTTTGCGCGAACGTAATATTCCGCTGACCGTCGCCGTCGATAAGGTGGCGGCGAGCGGCGGTTATATGATGGCGTGTGTGGCGGATAAAATTGTTTCCGCTCCGTTTGCGATTGTCGGTTCGGTGGGTGTGGTGGCGGAAGTGCCGAATATCCACCGCCTGTTGAAAAAACATGATATCGATGTGGATGTAATGACGGCAGGCGAGTTTAAGCGCACGGTTACCTTTATGGGTGAAAATACGGAAAAGGGCAAACAGAAATTCCGGCAGGAACTGGAGGAAACGCATCAGTTGTTCAAGCAGTTTGTCAGTGAAAACCGCCCTAGGTTGGATATTGAAAAAATAGCGACGGGCGAGCATTGGTTCGGCCGGCAGGCGTTGGCGTTGAACTTGATTGACGAGATTTCGACCAGTGATGATTTGTTGTTGAAAGCGTTTGAAAACAAACAGGTTATCGAAGTGAAATATCAGGAGAAGCAAAGCCTGATCCAGCGCATTGGTTTGCAGGCGGAAGCTTCTGTTGAAAAGTTGTTTGCCAAACTTGTCAACCGGCGGGCGGATGTGATGTAGTTTGCCGAACGGATGGAAATGCCGTCTGAAGCGTGTTCAGACGGCATTTTTCAAGTTCCGGCTTTGATGTTCCGTTCCGACCACTCTATCCGTTGTCCGATGTCTTTCAAATTGGAATATTGTTCGACCAATCGCGGCACGTCGTCCAAACTCATGGCAAACATCCACAGATAAGTGCTGACCGAATAGACATGCCCCGCGCTGCCGTAGCCTTTGAGCGTCATCATCACAAAAGCAAAGCCGAATAAAATACCCATCGCTGCGCCGACGCAGAGATAGCCGAAGGCTTCGCGGTTGGAAATCAGCACACGCAGGCGCGCAACCAGTCCGTAATGGCGGTACAGCTGCCGCCGGTCTCCTTTTCGGATAAAGTGGTTGTCGCGTTCCAAGCTGTTGTTCAGGCGGAAATACAGGTTTTCGCTGATGGCGGCAAAACGTGGCAAAAGCCATAAAAACAACGCAAGTATGCCCACCGCTGACACGCCGACCCAAAATTCCAGCACCAGCAGCATGATGCACGTGCCGAATATGGATACGACGGATGTCGCGGCAATCGGCAGGTGTTCTTCAAAAAAGCTGACAAACTCACGCGACAGGGCAACCCGCGCAGTTATAGTGGATTAACAAAAATCAGGACAAGGCGATGAAGCCGCAGACAGTACAAATAGTACGGCAAGGCGAGGCAACGCCGTACTGGTTTAAATTTAATCCACTATATTGCTGAATGCGGGACTTGCCGCTGCCGCTGTTCCAACACAACTGGCACGGCGATTTCGGTATAAATCTGCGTAAACGTGCGCGTATCGGCAATCCGCCGCGCCGCACCGACCAGCCACATCAAAAGCACAACCAAAGCGTACAGCAACGCCTGCCACACCTTCCCCGCAATTACGGCATTAATTGCCCAACCGCCAAACACCGGATACACCAGCATCAAAAGGTTTTCCAGTCCGACCAGGGAAAACGTGCCAATCAGTCGCTTGCGGTGGGTTTTGGCTATGTGTTTCAACATTTTCCACATATTTGTCCCCTTATTTTTTATTTTCCGAGATTGTTTTTTCCATCACTTCCGCCAGTGCATCCAAATCGGCAAACAGCCGAGTTGTGCGCGTGTCGACGAATGTGGTAAATACTTTGTCGCTGAATTCCTGTGCGCTTTCTATTAAAGGTGAGGCATGGGCTTTGCCTTTTTCGGTCAGCGACAGCAACCGTTCGCGCCTGTCCTGTTCGCCTTCCTGCCATTCGATCAACCCTTGTCCGGCAAGGGTTTTGCATACGCCTGAAACGGTCTGTTTGGGCAGACTCCACTCTTCGCCGATATGCTTTTGCGTACGGCTGCCTTCGGTTGCCAGGGTATAAAGTACGGCAAAGAGGTTGTAATTCAGATCCTGCTGCCCGATCCATTTGTCGAAGACATTGCAAATCAGGTTGATACGGGTTCCAAGTTGGTCGAGTCGGTTCATAATTGGTCTCGATATTGACTAAATTTGCGCGGAGTATAGTCATAATCGGGACTGATTTCAAGCGTGGGGCGATAAAAATGCCGTCTGAAATATGTTCAGACGGCATTGTGTTTGGAAAAGGCAATCAGTGTTCTGCCAATTTCAGGTAAACGCCGGAAACGTCCTGTTCGCCGTAGCCGGCTTCGACTGCTTTGCGGTAGCTGGAAGCGGTTGCTTCGAGGGCGGGCAGGGTATTGTACGACTGTTCCAGTTCTTTGACAGTAAGGTTAAGGTCTTTGGAAGCGTGTTTGAGTGCAAAGGCAGGGGGGAACTCACGGTTTGCCCATAGTGATTTTTTGGTTTGAAACATAGGCGAGTCCATTGCCGAGCCGCCGATGGCTTCAATAATGGTGTCGGTATCGATGCCGAACTGCCGAGCCATCAGCATGGCTTCGCTGTAAGCTTCGCCGAAGATGCCCAAAAGTGAATTCAAGACAAGTTTTGCGCCCGAGCCTTTACCCACCTCTCCGAAGTGGAAAGTTTTTTTGCCGACGAGGGAAAATATTTTTTGCAGAGGGTTTAAAACGGCTTCGCTGCCGCCGAACAGAATGAGCAGCGTGCCGTTGGTGGCGGGTCCGACCGATCCGGAAACGGGTGCTTCGGCAAACTGTCCGCCTGCGGCTTCGACAAGTGCTTTGACGGCGAGGTTTTCGGTCGGGGAGATGGTGCTCATATTGACGATGATTTTGCCGGACAATCCGTCGCGGACTCCGTTCAGGATGTCACACACGGCGGCATAGTCGGAAACCATCAGGAAAATGACGGGATAGTCGCGGACGAGTTCGGCGGTGCTGCCGTAAACTTTTGCGCCTTTTTCAACTAAGGTGGCGGCTTTGCCGGGCGAGCGGTTGTATACGCCGACTCCGATACCGCCGTCCAAGAGCCGCGTTACCATAGGCAGACCCATTTGCCCTAAGCCTATCCAGCCGATTTGTGTGTATTCGTTTGCGGACATGATGTTTACTCCTTTTCTGTTTGTAGTGTAGTGTAATCTTATCTGTTCCGATACCGTCTGAAAAGCCTGCGGGTATTTCAGACGGTATGGTTTTTTATGCGGTCAGCGTGCCTTTGGTCGAGGGGGTCTGCCCCGCCATCCTAGGGTCGTGTTCGACTGCTATACGCAGGGCGCGCCCGAAGGCTTTGAATACGGTTTCCGCCTGATGGTGGGCGTTTTTGCCGCTGAGGTTGTCGATGTGCAGGGTCATCATACTGTGGTTGACGATGCCGTGGAAAAATTCTTCAAACAAATCGACATCGAATTTTCCAATCAGGGCGCGGGTAAATTCGATGTTGTACACGAGTCCGGGGCGGCCGGAAAGGTCGATGACGACGCGGCTGAGGGCTTCGTCGAGCGGGATGTAGGAATGTCCGTAACGGCGGATGCCTTTTTTGTCGCCGAGTGCCTGCCGGAGTGCCTGTCCGAGTGTGATGCCGATGTCTTCGACGGTGTGGTGGTCGTCGATGTGCAGGTCGCCTTTGCAGCTGATGTCGATGTCGATCATGCCGTGGCGGGCGATTTGGTCGATCATGTGTTCGAGGAAGGGTACGCCGGTATCCAGCCTGCTTTTGCCGCTGCCGTCGAGGTTGATGGAGACGGTAATTTGGGTTTCGCAGGTATTACGGTTGACGGTAACGGCGCGGCAGCCGGCAGCAGATGCGGTTTCGGCAATTTGGATTTCGGCAGTTCCGGTGCTTTCTGCGGCGGTTTCGGGGACAGTGCGTTCGTGGTGTTTTCTGTCGAGCCAGCCTTTGGGTTTGCCGGTGTGTTTTTCGAGTTTTGCCATCAGGCTGGGACGGATGCCGCGCGCGTCGGGGTCTTCTGCCTGCTCTTCAAGGCGTTGTTTGAGTTTGTAGAGTGCGACGGGGGTGCGGTAGCCGCAGAGTTTGGCGAGCTTGGGCAGTGAACCTGCTTCTTGGACTAGGGTCAGGAAGTTGTGCAGTTGGCGTTGTGTTTTAGTCAAATTCATAGGAAATCCGTTGGTTGGCAGTAAAGTTGGCGGATGACGTTGAGGACGGCATCGTTTTGTGCGGGGCTGCCTACGGTAATACGCAGGCAGTGTTCCAAAAGCGGATGTGCGCCGTGCAGTTTTTTGACCAGGATGCGGTTTTGTTTGAACGTGTCAAACAACAAATCGGCATCGGGTACGCGTATGGTAATGAAGTTTGCCTGACTTGGAAAGGCGTTCAGACGGCATATTTTGCCCAATTCGGCGAACATCCGTTCGCGTTCGTTTTTCAGGCTGTCGATGTTGGCAGAGATGATGCCGTAGTGTTGCAGGGCGAGTTTGGCGGTGGTCAGGCTCAGTTGGTTCATATTGTAGGGCGGCAGGATTTTTTGCAATTCGCCGATGACTTCGGGACAGCCTGCCGCATAACCGATACGCAGTCCGGCGAAACCGATTTTGCTGAGGGTGCGTAAGACTATCAGGTTGGGAATGCTGCCCGCCTGCGGCAGGAAGCTGTCGCCGTTGAATGCGCCGTAGGCTTCATCGACGACGACGATGCCGTCTGAGGCCTCGATGACGGCTTCGATTTCGGCACGCGCGAAACATACGCCGGTCGGGTTGTTGGGGTAGGCGATAAAGGTCAGGGCAGGGCGGTGCTTCCTGACGGCTTCGAGGACGGCGGGCAGGTTGAGGGTGAAATCTCCGTTCAGTGGAACGCCGACATAATCCATGCCGTACAGTGCGGCGTTGTGGCGATACATGACGAAACTGGGTTCGGCTGCCAACATTGCAGCGCCCGGTTTGGCGGTCAGCATGGTGATGAACTGTATCAGCTCGTCCGAGCCGTTGCCCAGCACGATGTCGGCGGACTCGGGAATGTCGAACGCCGAACGCAATGCTTCCTGCAAACCGCTCTTTGCGGGGTCGGGATAGAGGTGGATGGGGGTAGATGCCAGTTGCGCCAGCCATTCCCGCATCAGGGCTTCGTGCCCCTCAAAAGGATGGGCGGGGCTTTCCATCGCATCGAGTTTGGCAAAACCGGGCGGGACGTCGGCAATCTGATATGCCGACATAGCCCGTATGTCGTCGCGGATGAGGTGTCGGACGGATTTCATCGTGTTTCCTTAATGGTTGGAATATGCCTGTACGCCGTTTCGGCATTATTTCATACGGAACTCTGCCGCGCGGGCGTGGGCGGTCAGGCTTTCGCCGTGTGCCAGCACGCTGGCGGTTTCGCCTAATTTTTGCGCACCCTGTTCCGAAACCTGAATCAGGCTGGAGCGTTTTTGGAAATCATATGTCCCTAAAGGCGAGGAAAAGCGGGCGGTGCGGCTGGTGGGCAGCACATGGTTTGGGCCGGCGCAGTAGTCGCCGAGGCTTTCGCTAGTGTAGCGTCCCATGAAAATCGCGCCGGCGTGGCGGATTTTTTTCGCCCATTCCTGCGGGTTTTCGACTGACAATTCCAAGTGTTCGGGGGAAATGTAGTTGGCGATTTCGCAGGCTTCGTCCAAGTCTTTGGCGAGTATCATCGCGCCCCTGTTGCCGAGCGAGGCTTCGATGATGTCGCGGCGCGGCATGGTTTCGATGAGCCTGTCCATAGCGGCTTCTACTTCGTCGAGATACGCTTGAGACGTGCCGATGAGGATGGCTTGGGCAATTTCGTCGTGTTCGGTCTGGCTGAACAAATCCATCGCCACCCAGTCGGCGGGTGTCGTGCCGTCGGCGATGACCAGGATTTCAGACGGCCCTGCCACCATGTCGATGCCGACCACGCCGAACACGCGGCGTTTGGCGGCGGCGACGAAGGCGTTGCCCGGACCGGTGATTTTATCGACTTGGGGGATGGTTTCCGTGCCGTAGGCGAGGGCGGCGATGGCTTGCGCGCCGCCGACGGTGAAGACTTTGGTTACGCCGGCGACGTATGCGGCGGCAAGCACGATGTCGTTGCGTTCGCCTTTCGGTGTCGGTACGACCATAATGATTTCTTTCACGCCTGCGACGTGGGCGGGCATCGCGTTCATGATGACGGAACTCGGATATGCCGCCTTGCCGCCAGGGACGTAAATACCGACGCGGTCAAGCGGGGCAATCTGTTGCCCCAACAGCGTGCCGTCTTCATCGGTGTAGCTCCACGATTCCATTTTTTGGCGTTGGTGGTAGCTTTCGACACGGCGGGCGGCAATCCGCAATGCCGTCTGAACGTCATTCGGAATGCGCTTGAACGCGGCTTTCAAATCGGCTTGCGTGAGTATTAAATCATCGATGCTTTGAGCGTTTGCCCGGTCGAATTTGTTGGTGTATTCAATCAAAGCCGCATCGCCGCGCTTTTGCACGTCGGCGCAAATGTCGGCGACGATGCGTTCGGTTTCGGGGTTTTGCGCGGTTTCAAAGGCCAGCAGGGCTTTGAGTTTAGCTTGGAAATCGGGTGATTGGGTGTTGAGTTTTTTCATGATTTGTTCTCCTTTTTTATTTTTGGACTGGGGTCGTCTGAATATTCTCTTGTTCAGTTTCTGCCTCTGTTTTGGGTCTGATGTAAGCCTTTTCTCCCCTGCTGGCAAACTTCAATTCGGGTAGGCATTTTTGTTGCAGGCCGAGTTTGGCTAATACCTCTTCGCTGTGCGAGATGGTATGGAAGCGGTAACGGGTTTGTGGTCTGCCGTTTTTGCTTTCACCAATCATTGTTTCAAAACCGTCCACTTCGTATGCGCTAACAACAGCGTTTTGCAGACCGGTGTGAACGCCGATAACGTATTTCACTTTGGAGGCGGCATCTTTATTGAGCCACCAGTTGCCTAAGGTACGCGATTTAAGGTTTGCATCGTCTCGGTTGTTGAAATGGTAGTCTAATTCTTCGTTAGTGTCTAAATCGAAAGCATCATGGATTTTGACGGCGAGAATCAGTCCGTCGGGGTTAATCTCGTTAAGTGGGAGAGAAGAGAATCCAAAGCGGCGATCTAGCTCTTCTACGCTAATACCACCCGGACCATGCCCGGCAATTTTATTTTTGAGTTTTTTACCCAAGACAGATTTAACAAAATGAATTAAGGCAGATTCGGCGGCGAGCGCTTCGACTTCAGTCAGATGATAGCTGATGATATAGCGACCGAGTTTCTTGCATTTTGAGATGGCTTTGAGTTTCCGATCGATAATCTCGCCGGAGACAGGGTCTTGTGAACGACTAGCAACCCATTCATGCTCGAAGATACGATTACCGCAGCCTTTGCCGATGTAGAGGATTTTGTCTTTTTTCAGGTCGGTCAGACAATAGACATAAAACCGACGCTCGCCGTTATTCAAAACGGAAAGGGTCGAATCTGAGAATTTTTTTATTTTTGCAACCATTTTAACTTCTCCTATACAGTTTACTGCCGGTGATATTTTCAGACAACCTGTCGGCGGGAACGGATAGGGTCGTCTGAAAACGCATCTTTATTCAAATGAATGCTCACTTCGCCTTCACTGCGCCGCCGAACGCCTGAATAATCGGCTCCAGCAGCGCGTATTTCGTTTTTAAAGCAGCCTTGTTGACCACCAGGCGGCTGGAAATGTCGACGATGTGTTCGACTGCCTCCAAGCCGTTTGCCTTCAAGGTGTTGCCCGTCGAAACCAAGTCCACAATCGCATCGCTCAAGCCGACCAGCGGCGCAAGTTCCATCGAGCCGTACAGTTTGATAATGTCCACATGGACACCCTTGCCGGCAAAATGAGATGCCGCGATTTCAGGATACTTCGTGGCAATCTTCAGACGGCATCCGGGTTGCGAAGCGGCTTCGTAATCAAACCCTTCACGCACAGCAACCATCATGCGGCACTTGGCAATCTCCAAATCCAAAGGTCGGTAAAGCCCGGAGCCGCCGTGTTCGATCAGCACGTCTTTGCCCGCAATCCCGAAATCCGCCGCGCCGTAGCGCACATAAGTCGGCACATCGGTTGCGCGGACAATGACAAGGCGGATGTTTTCATGGTTCGTCCCGATAATCAGCTTGCGCGATTTTTCAGGCTCTTCAGTCGGAACAATGCCGGCAGCGGCAAGCAGCGGCAGCGTCTCCTCAAAAATGCGCCCCTTGGATAAGGCGATGGTCAAAGCATTATCCTGCATGGTGTGGATGTCCTTTGTCGGTTGAAACAATAATGCCGTCTGAACAGGCATCGGCGGTTCAGACGGCATACGGTTTTATCAGAGCAGGGTTCTCACATCGGCGGCAATCGTTTCCGGCTCGCTTCCATAAGGCGAGAAAATGGCAACCTCACCGTTTTTGTCGATGAGATACGCACCGGAAGAGTGGTCGACCAAATAGTTTTCGCTGTCGTCTTTTTGATTGACTTTGGCAGAAACCACGCGGTATTGCTGCTTGATGACCGGCAGGCTTTGGCCGCCCGTTGCCGTCAGACCGATAAAGTCCGGATTGAACTGTTTGGCATACTTGCCGATGATTTCAGGCGTGTCGCGTTCCGGGTCGATGCTCACAAACACAACCTTCACGTCCTTAGCCTGCCCGCCCAACTGCTTCAACGTGTCGCTGTACGTCAAAAGCTCTGTCGGGCAGACATCGGGACAGTGCGTATAGCCGAAAGACAGAATCACGACCTTGCCTTTCAAATCGCTCAGGCTGAAAGGCTTGCCTTCGCCGTTGGTCAGCGTGAAATCGCCGCCGATGTCTTCCTTACGCATATCCGTACCGCGCGTTTGCGGCTTTGCCGCATTTTCCGCAGCCGGCGCGGATGCGTTTGAAGAAGCGGCTTGCGCCGCACTGTTGTCTTGAGGTTTGCAGGCGGCAAGCGCGGCAAGTGCGAAAACGCCCAGCAAAAAGGAACGCGGTACAGAAAACATGACAATCTCCCAAGAATAATATAGAAAAACCTGATTCGTACGGAATTTGAATATTTCCATCTTAACGCGTTTGGCAGATTTAATGTAGTATTTTTTACGTTGTCTGTACGGCAGGAATTGCCGAATCATACAGAATGCTTTTGAGCGGAAAGAACAGTAAGATTAAAATAATAAAAATTCTATTTAAAATCAAAAACAAAATAAAAACAGATAAAATAATTTCAAAAAAAGGTTTACAGAATCTCAAAAGCCATTATAATGACGGCTTCTTCACCAGCCCAGGTGGCGAAATTGGTAGACGCAGGGGACTCAAAATCCCCCGCCGCAAGGTGTGTCGGTTCGAGTCCGACCCTGGGCACCACAACCGCTTTTTTAGCGGTTATTTTTTTGTCTATTGCTGTTTAATAAGACTAAATACAATCAATATATTAAGTCGTTGTTAGCCCTCTTGGTTCTGTCAATGCCGCCCAATACAGTCCGGTGCAATGAGCCATTTTCAGGAAGTATGGTTGGGAATATTTTTGATATATCAAAAATAAAATCAAGTTCAATCAATATCCCGAGTCTTTATTGGGATGAAACCCTGTAAATTTTAAAATTCTTGATACCGAAGAAGGATTTTTCACATCTGCCCCTCCTGCACAAACTGTCAACAATTCCCATCTTTCAAAAAAAGGTACTCCTGATTTTATTCTTTTAAAATCAATCAATAATCTCTCCATCTTCAAAAAATATTAAAAGATGAAAGATTTTTCTTGATTGAACTGTCGGTTTGCGTTATCGTTTCTACTCTTTTTCACAAACTCTGTGTTTCTTTCCAATTGATTGGATAATCCGTCTGTTGCTGTGTTCTTCCAATGCGCGTACCCTAAATCGCTGCTTGGTGGAATTGCATTACAGGTGCTGTGGCAAAGCGGTTTGTCCCTATTGGTTTGAAACCGTATAAAAGAGGTCGTTATGCAGTTATCAGGCGCACAAATCATAGTGCAGAGTCTCAAAGCCGAAGGCGTCGAGTACGTTTTCGGTTATCCCGGCGGTGCGGTTATCGAAATCTACGATGCACTGTTCCAACTCAATAAATTCAAACACATTCTTACCCGACATGAGCAGGCGGCAGTACACGCGGCAGATGCATATGCGCGCGTCAGCGGTAAGGTGGGTGTGGCATTGGTTACATCCGGCCCGGGCGTTACCAATGCACTGACCGGTATTGCTACTGCCTATACGGATTCGATTCCGATGGTGGTCATCAGCGGACAAGTCGGCAATTCGCTTATCGGTACGGATGCGTTTCAAGAGGTGGATACGGTCGGTATTACCCGTCCGTGCGTCAAACATAATTTTTTGGTAACCGATGTCAACGAGCTTTCCGAGACCATCAAGAAAGCATTCCAAATTGCCGCCAGCGGCCGTCCCGGTCCGGTTGTGGTTGATGTTCCCAAAGATGTAACTCAGGCGATGGCGAAATTCAGCTATCCGCAGGAAGATATCTTTATCCGCTCTTACCAACCAGTTGTTCAAGGGCATATCGGTCAGATTAAAAAGGCCGTGCAGATGTTGGCATCTGCCAAACGTCCAGTCGTCTATTTTGGCGGCGGCGTGGTGTTGGGTAATGCTTCTGAAGAGCTGACCCGATTTGTCCGAATGACGGGTGCTCCGTGCACGGGTACGCTGATGGGCTTGGGTGCTTATCCTTCCAGCGACCGCCAATTCCTCGGTATGCTCGGTATGCACGGTACTTACGAGGCAAACCTTGCCATGCAGAATGCGGATGTCGTTCTTGCCGTAGGTGCGCGTTTTGACGACCGTGTGGTTTCCGTACCGTCCAAATTTTTCGAGAAGGCGAAGAAGGTTATCCATATCGATGTCGATCCTTCCAGCATCGCCAAACGCGTGAAGGTGGACATTCCGATTGTCGGCGACGTGAAAAACGTTTTGTCCGAGATGGTTGAACTGTGGCAAAAGCAAGAGTCCATGCCGTCTGAAGATGCTTTGGGCAAATGGTGGAAAACCATAGAGGAATGGCGTTCCCGCGATTGCTTGTGGTTTGACAACGGCAGCGAAATTATCAAGCCCCAATATGTGATTCAGAAACTTGCCGAGATTACCGGCAATTCGGCAATCATCACATCGGATGTAGGGCAGCATCAAATGTTTGCGGCTCAATATTATCCCTTCGAACGTCCGCGCCAATGGCTCAATTCCGGCGGTTTGGGTACGATGGGCGTGGGTCTGCCTTATGCGATTGGTGCAAAACTTGCCGCCCCGGATCAAGACGTATTCTGTATTACCGGCGACGGCTCGATCCAGATGAACATCCAAGAGTTGTCCACCTGTTTCCAATATCGGATTCCGGTTAACGTCATTACGCTGAACAACGGTTATCTCGGTATGGTACGCCAGTGGCAGGAAATATATTACGGCGGACGAGAGTCGGAAACCTATTTCGATTCTTTGCCCGATTTCGTCAAACTTGCCGAGGCATACGGCCATATCGGTATCCGCGTGGACAAGAAGTCTGATGTGGAAGGTGCGTTGTTGGAAGCATTGAACCAAAAAGACAGGCTGGTGTTTATCGACTTCCTGACCGACCAGAAACAGAATGTGATGCCCATGGTCGGCAACGGCAAAGGTTTGGACGAAATGGTACTTCCGCCGCATATGCGTGCGGACGGAAAGGCGTAAGGAGAGGCAAATGCGACATATCTTATCTGTTCTGATCGAAAACGAATCAGGTGCGATGAGCCGCGTGGTCGGTCTTTTCTCAGCTCGCGACTACAACATCGATTCCTTGGCGGTAGCCCCGACCGAGGACAAAACGCTTTCACGCATGACCATCGTTACTCATGGCGACGAGCATGTTATCGAACAAATCACCAAGCAACTCAATAAATTGATTGAGGTGATTAAAGTGGTCGATTTGAACGAAAGCCGTTTTGTCGAACGCGAATTGATGCTGGTAAAAGTCCGCGCCGTCGGCAAAGACCGCGACGAATTTTTACGCCTGACAGAAATCTACCGTGGCAGCATCATCGATGTAACCGACCGCAGCTACACCATCGAAATCACAGGCTCAACCGACAAACTCGACTCTTTCCTCGAAACTGTCGGACGCGCCCAGATTTTGGAAACCGTACGTACAGGCGCAGCCGGCATCGGCCGCGGCGAGCGTATCTTGAAAATTTAATACCGCCGTTTTTCAGACGGCAATATGCCGTCTGAAAAACAAAGCGGTAGGAGAGATTGATGTCAAACATTAAAATCGTCGCACTGGTTACTGTTAAACCCGAATGCACGGAAACGCTGAAACCCTTGTTCCAAAGCCTGGTCAAAGCCAGCCGCGCGGAAGAGGGCAACATCAGCTACGATCTCCATCAGGAAATCGGCAAACCGAACCGTTTTGTTTTCGTGGAAAATTGGAAATCCCAAGCAGCTATTGACGAACATAACGCCAGCGCGCATTTCCAAGCCTTCGTCCAGTCCGTTGACGGCAAAACCGAAGCGTTGGAAATCGTATTGATGAATGAAGTTGCCGCTTAAGCGGCACACTCTGTTTAACCCGTCCGAAGCCGCTCAACATTATTAAGGCTTCGACAACCATTTACCTTAAAGGAAATCAAATGCAAGTCTATTACGATAAAGATGCCGATCTGTCCCTGATCAAAGGCAAAACCGTTGCCATCATCGGTTACGGTTCGCAAGGTCATGCCCATGCCGCCAACCTGAAAGATTCGGGTGTAAACGTGGTAATCGGTCTGCGCCAAGGTTCTTCTTGGAAAAAAGCCGAAGCAGCCGGCCATGTCGTCAAAACTGTTGCTGAAGCGACCAAAGAAGCCGATGTGGTTATGCTGCTGTTGCCTGATGAGACCATGCCTGCCGTCTATCACGCCGAAGTTGCAGCCAATCTGAAAGAAGGCGCAACGCTGGCATTTGCACACGGCTTCAACGTGCACTACAACCAAATCGTTCCGCGTGCCGACTTGGACGTGATTATGGTTGCCCCCAAAGGTCCGGGCCATACCGTACGCAGTGAATACAAACGCGGCGGCGGCGTGCCTTCTCTGATTGCCGTTTACCAAGACAATTCCGGCAAAGCCAAAGACATCGCCCTGTCTTATGCGGCTGCTAACGGCGGCACCAAAGGCGGTGTGATTGAAACCACTTTCCGCGAGGAAACCGAAACCGACCTGTTCGGCGAGCAAGCGGTGTTGTGCGGTGGTGTGGTCGAATTGATTAAGGCCGGTTTTGAAACTTTGACTGAAGCAGGTTATGCACCTGAAATGGCTTACTTCGAATGTCTGCACGAAATGAAGCTCATCGTTGATTTGATTTTCGAAGGCGGTATTGCCAACATGAACTACTCCATTTCCAACAATGCGGAGTACGGCGAATACGTTACCGGTCCTGAAGTGGTCAATGCTTCCAGCAAAGAAGCCATGCGCAATGCCCTGAAACGCATTCAAACCGGCGAATACGCGAAAATGTTTATCCAAGAGGGTAACGTCAACTACGCGTCTATGACTGCCCGCCGCCGTCTGAATGCCGAACACCAAGTTGAAAAAGTCGGCGCACAACTGCGTGCTATGATGCCTTGGATTACTGCCAACAAATTGGTTGACCAAGACAAAAACTGATTGTTTTCAAACGGAACTGCCTACACATCGTGTAGGCAGTTTTTATATGGATGCCGTCTGAACATCGTGTTCAGACGGCATCTGTGTTGCGGATGAATTTAAACAGGTACAGTTCTGTCAGTCGCCCAGAGCCGCGACCATTACCGCTTTAATCGTGTGCATACGGTTTTCCGCCTGATCGAACACGATGCTGGCAGGGCTTTCGAATACTTCTTCTGTAACTTCCACACCGTTCAGCCCGAAGGTTTCGTAAATCCATTCGCCGACTTTGGTTTCTCGGTTGTGGAAGGCGGGCAGACAGTGCATAAATTTGACCTGCGGATTGCCCGATACCGCCATCAGCTCGGGGATAACGCGGTAATCTTTCAATAAATCAATGCGCTCCTGCCATACTTCTTTTGGCTCGCCCATACTGACCCATACGTCGGTATGGATAAAATCAACATTCTTCACGGTTTCATGCGCGTTTTCGGTCAGGGTAATTTTTGCACCGGTTTCTTCGGCGACGGCGTGTGCGGCGGCGATAATGCCTTCAGATGGCCACAGGCTTTGCGGTGCGCCGATACGCACGTCCATCCCCAATTTTGCCCCTAAAATCAGCAGGGAATTGCCCATGTTGTAACGCGCGTCGCCGACGTAGGCAAACGCGGTTTGGTTCAAAGGTTTGCCGCTATGTTCACGCATAGTCAGTGCATCGGCAAGCATTTGTGTGGGGTGGAACTCGTTGGTCAGACCGTTGAATACGGGCACGCCGGCGTATTTCGCCAATTCTTCGACAGTTTCCTGAGCGAAGCCGCGATATTCGATGCCATCATACATCCTGCCCAACACGCGGGCGGTGTCTTTGATGCTTTCCTTATGCCCGATTTGGCTGGCGGACGGCTCTAAATAAGTCACTCCCGCCCCTTGATCGCGTGCGGCAACTTCAAACGCACAGCGTGTGCGCGTGGATGTTTTTTCAAAAATCAGGGCGATGTTTTTCCCTTTCATCCGCTGAATCTCGCGCCCTGCTTTTTTGGCGGCTTTCAATTCGGCGGCAAGATCGAGGTAGGCGGTGATTTCTTCCGGCGTGAAGTCTAAAAGTTTCAGAAAATGGCGGTTTTTCAGGTTCACTGTCGTTTCCTTTATGTGGGGGAGTGAACGCCGTATTTGCAGCGTTTGCGGAAAGAAGGGTTAGCGGAATGTTGCAATGCCGTCTGAAGGTTGTTCAGACGGCATTGCGGTCAATCCCTTACTTCATATGGATGACAGGGATCAAACATTCACGGTCTCGGCTACTTCGTTGTAGCTGTCGATTTCGTTGAAGTTCATATAGCGGTAGATTTTATCGCCCTGTTCGTTGATGATGCCGATATTGGCTTGATATTCTTCAACGGTCGGGATTTTACCCAGTTTGGAGCAGATTGCCGCCAATTCCGCCGAACCGAGGTAAACAAAGGTGTTTTTGCCCAAGCGGTTCGGGAAGTTGCGGGTGGAGGTGGACATAACGGTCGCACCTTCGCGTACTTGCGCCTGATTACCCATACATAAGGAGCAACCCGGCATTTCCATACGCGCGCCGGCACGTCCGAGTACGCCGTAGTGGCCTTCGTCGGACAACTCTTTCGCGTCCATTTTGGTCGGCGGTGCTACCCACAAGCGGACGGGAATATCGCTCTTGCCTTCCAAGAGTTTGGAAGCGGCGCGGAAGTGGCCGATGTTGGTCATGCACGAACCGATGAACACTTCGTCGATTTTGGTGCCGGAACGTTCAGACATGAAGCATACGTCGTCCGGGTCGTTCGGGCAGGCGATAATCGGCTCTTTAATGTCGTCCATGTTGATTTCAATCACGGCGGCGTATTCTGCATCTTTATCCGCTTCGAGCAACTCGGGATTTGTCAGCCATTTTTCCATGGCTTTGATGCGGCGTTCCAAAGTGCGCGGATCTTGATAGCCGTTGGCAATCATGTTTTTCATCAATACGACATTGGATTTCATGTACTCGATAATCGGCTCTTTGTTGAGCTTCACGGTACAGCCGGCGGCGGAGCGTTCGGCGGATGCGTCGGTCAACTCAAAGGCTTGTTCCACTTTCAAATCAGGCAGGCCTTCGATTTCGAGGATGCGGCCGGAGAAGATGTTTTTCTTACCGGCTTTGGCAACAGTCAGCAGACCTTGTTTAATCGCGTACAGCGGAATGGCGTTCACCAAATCGCGCAGGGTTACGCCCGGTTGCAACTTGCCGCTAAAGCGTACCAATACAGACTCAGGCATATCGAGCGGCATCACGCCTGTGGCTGCTGCGAAAGCAACCAAGCCGGAGCCTGCGGGGAAGGAAATACCGATAGGGAAACGGGTGTGGCTGTCGCCGCCGGTACCCACTGTATCAGGCAGCAGCAGGCGGTTGAGCCATGAGTGGATCACGCCGTCGCCCGGACGCAGAGCCACGCCGCCACGGGTAGAAATAAAGGCGGGCAGTTCTTTATGGGTTTTTACATCGACAGGTTTCGGATAGGCGGCGGTGTGGCAGAAAGACTGCATCACCATATCGGCAGAGAAGCCCAAGCAAGCCAAGTCTTTCAACTCGTCGCGGGTCATCGGGCCGGTAGTGTCTTGCGAGCCGACAGTAGTCATGCGTGGTTCGCAGTAAGTACCCGGACGCACGCCTTTGCCTTCCGGCAAACCGCAGGCGCGACCAACCATTTTTTGGGCCAAGGTGAAACCGGCTTTGCTTTCAGCAGGCGCTTGAGGCAGACGGAATTCGGTAGAAGCAGGCAGTTTCAGGGCTTCGCGCGCTTTGGCGGTCAGACCGCGACCGATAATCAGGTTGATACGGCCACCGGCTTGCACTTCGTCCAGCAATACTTGCGATTTCAGGCTGAACTCGGCAACGGTTTCGCCGTTTTTCACGATTTTGCCTTCATAAGGCAGAATATCGACGATATCGCCCATTTTCAGCGCGGAAACATCGACTTCAATCGGTAACGCGCCGGAGTCTTCTTGAGTATTGAAGAAAATCGGCGCAATTTTGCCACCCAGGCATACGCCGCCGAAGCGTTTGTTCGGTACGAACGGAATATCTTCGCCTGTATGCCAAATGACGGAGTTGGTCGCGGATTTGCGTGAAGAACCGGTACCGACCACGTCGCCGACGTAAGCAACCGGATGGCCTTTGGCTTTGAGTTCTTCCAACAATTTAATCGGACCGACTTCGCCAGGCTTGTCAGGATTAATGCCGTCGCGCGGGTTTTTCAACATAGCCAGCGCGTGCAGAGGGATATCAGGACGGCTCCATGCGTCGGGCGCGGGAGAGAGGTCGTCTGTATTGGTTTCGCCGTCAACTTTGAAGACGGTAACGGTGATTTTTTCGGGAACTTTGGCGCGTGAGGTAAACCATTCGGCATCCGCCCAAGATTGCAAAACCTCCTGCGCGTATTTGTTGCCTTTTTCGGCTTTTTCCTGAACATCGTGGAAGGAATCGAACATCAGAAGCGTATGTTTCAAGCCTTTGGCGGCAATGGGTGCGAGTTTGTCGTCGTCCAAGAGTTCGATTAAGGCGTGAATATTGTAACCGCCGAGCATCGTGCCCAACAGTTCGGTCGCATATTCGGGGGAAATCAAGGGGCTGGATGCGCTGCCTTCGGCAACGGCAGCTAGGAATGAGGCTTTGACTTTGGCGGCATCGTCCACGCCGGGCGGTACGCGGTGGGCAAGCAGTTCGACCAAGGATTCGCCTTCGCCTGCGGGCGGATTTTTCAGCAGCTCGACCAGATCGGCGGTTTGCTGCGCGTTCAAAGGGAGGGCGGGAATGCCGAGGGCGGCGCGCTCGGCGGCGGCTTTACGATAGGCTTCTAACATCTCTTTGTTCCTTTTTCTGTTTTTCTTTTGTCCGGTTGTAAATGATTTGCGTTAAATATTGTAAACAATATTTGCACTGCTATCATAGACTAGTTTTAACAAAAATGGAACTGTTATGACAGGTAATGCAATAGGGAACGGCTATCTGTCTGCGGGAATGTGTCAATGAAAACAAATGCCGTCTGAAGAGAGGTTCAGACGGCATTTGTTCAACGTTTTTCCTGTTTGCGTATCAGCCAAACGGCGAGCAGGGCGAAGGCTATGGTAGGCAGTGAGCCGGCGAGGAAGGGTGGGATGCCGTAGAGCTGGGCGGTAAACCCGAAGAGCCTGCCGGCAAAGTGGAACAGCAATCCGAGGCAGATGCCGCCGAAGAGTTTCAAGCCCATATTGCCGTGGCGCGTGGTTTGCGGGGTGAAGGCGAAGGCAACAAGCGCCATTATCCATGCGGCTACGGGATACACCAGCTTGCGCCACCATGCGATGGCATAGACTTGGGTATTTTGGTTGTTTTTTTCCAGATGGTCGATGTAGGTAGTCAATTCACCAACAGACATTTGGTCGGGCTTGACGAGCAATACATCCATCAGGTTGCGTTTGACAGAAATCGGCCAGTTTTCTTCGGCAGCAGTGGAGACCTCGACTTTATCTTCGCCCAATATGCTGCGGCGGATATTTTTCAGCTGCCAGCTGCCGTCGGGATTCAAAACGGCTGATTCGGCTTCTTCCGCTTGGGTCAGTTCGTTTTTATCGTTGCGCTGCCAAATTTTGATGCCCAAAAGCGTATGGTCGGGCAACATTTCGCGCACGTTGATAATACTGTTTTTTTCTTTCAGCCAAAGGCCGGTATTGCCGGTACTGATTTTGCCGTTGATGGCGGCGGCTTTGATGTTTTCGGCTTTTTGGCTCATCGTGGGGGCAACCCATTCGCCAAGAGAGACGGTGGCAATGGCAAAAATCAAACCGAACTGCGACAGAATCAACAGCAGCTTTTTGGTGCTCATACCGCTGGCTTTGATAACGGTCAGCTCGCTGCCGGAAGCCAGTTGGCTGAGGGAAATCAGGCCGCCGATGAGGACGGCGAGAGGCATGAGTTCGTAGGCGCGCGCGGGCATCTGCATGAGGACGTATTGCGCCATGGTTGCGCCGTTATAGCTGCCTTTGCCTAAGTCGCCGACTTCGTTGATGATTTCAAAAAAGCTGTACAGGGCAAGGAAGGCAAGGAGGGCGTAAACCGCCATAACCGCCATTTGGCGGATGATGTAACGTGAAATCAGGTTCATTTTCCGCCTTTCAATGTCAGACTTTTGCCAACCGCCTGCCAGAAGGGCTGGCTGGGCATACTGCGGACGCGCAGAAGTACGATTGCGATGACGAACATGATGATGTGCATGGGCAGCAGTCCGAGCCAGAAATGGATTTTGCCGTCTTCCACGGCGTTGCGCAGGAAGGTCAACCCGTTTTGGTAAACCAAAAACAAACCGATGGCAATCAGGATATTGTAGGTATGGCCGCTGCGCGGGTTGAAATAGGAAAGCGGCACGGCAAGCAGGCACAGCAACAAAACGCTGACGGTCAGCGAGATGCGCCACATCAATTCCGCCTGGTGTTGGGGATTGCTGCTGCCGATGAGCTGGGATGTCGGGATGGTGCGGCGGTGGGAAACAGGGTCGATGAGTTTGGGCGTGGTGCTGATAATCAGGCTGAGGTTTTGGAAGGAAACGCGGTTGTAGTCGGCGCGTCCGGGCGTGCCGCTGTATCGGTAGCCGTTGCGCAGGTCGAGTGTGCGCTTGTTGTCGTTCAGCGAGAAATTGCCTTCTTTGGCGAAGATAATGTTGTCGTTGCCGTTTTTGTCCTGTTCGCGCAGGAACAGGTTTTTCATGATGCCGGATTCGGTATCGAAGGTTTCGACGAAGTAAACCCTGCCGTTGCGTTTACCCAAGCTGTTGAACTCGCCTGCCTCCACCAAAGACAATTCTTGTTTCTGCTTGAGGATTTCGGCGTATTCGCGGCTGCGTAGTTCCGCCCACGGCATCACCCAAAGCTGCATGACGGCAATCAAAATGGCAAACGGCACGGCAAACTGCATGACCGGGCGTATCCATTGTTTCAATGCCAATCCGCAGGAGAGCCAGACCGACATTTCGCTGTCGCGCCAGTAGCGGGTTAACACGGTCAGCGTGCTGATGAACGCGGTCAAAACCAGCAACAGCGGCGTCATACCGATGACCCAGAAGCCGACTAAGGCCAGAACGGCATCGATGGCGACACGCCCGTCGGCTGCGCGGCCAAGCAGGTTGATGGCCTGCGTGGACACCAATACCGCCAAGAGGACGACGAAAATGCCGACGGCGGTAAAGGAAAGTTCTTTAATCAGGTTTCTTTGGTAAATCATGGGTTCCGGCTTCGGCTGGCAACAGGCGGTGGTATCGGTAAGGTTTCGGACAGGCTTTCAAATGGAGTACAATCAGACCGTCTTTTCAGACGGCATTTGAACGGATGCCGTCTGAATTTCCCGATAAACCGTCTCAATCAGGAGAATAAACGTGGAATTTAGCACAAAAACCGAAATCTTGCAGGAACGGCAGGCAGGTGCGCTGCTGTTTGTCTGTGCCGACAAAGCACCCGATCGCAACACCGCCGCACATGCGCTCTTCTCTGCTTTGGAAGAGGGTCAAAATTTCGCCGACACCAAAATCCCGACGGACAACGGTTTGCAGGCAGTCGCCGTATGCCGTCTGAAAAGCACCGGCCGCGCCGCATTGAACAAAGCCGCAGCCGAAGCCGCCAAATGGGCGCAAAATCAAGAAACGGTCAATGTGGACGTTCACGCCTTTGAAGAAGCGCAAGCCGCCGCTGTTGCCGAAGCCTTTGCCATCGCGTTCGGCAACGCCGCCTACCGTTTCGACCGCTATAAAAAAGAAGCCAAGCCCGCCAAATTCGCACAAGCCGTGTTCCACACCGCACACGAAGCCGCCGTCAAAGAAGCCCTGCGCGTCGCCGAAGCGCAGGTTTACGGACAAAGCCTCTGCCGTGACTTGGGCAATGCCGCGCCGAACGAATGCACGCCCGAATTTTTAGCGCGTACCGCCAAAGCCGAAGCCGAAAAATTGGGCGCACACGCCAAAATCATTGAAAAAGACTACATCAAAGAAAACATGGGTTCGTTCTGGTCTGTCGCCAAAGGCAGCGTCGAAGACCCATATTTGGTCGAACTGAGCTATTTCGGTGCGGCCGACAAAGAAGCCGCGCCTGTGGTATTGGTCGGCAAAGGCATTACCTTCGACACCGGCGGCATTTCCCTCAAACCCGGCCTGAACATGGACGAAATGAAGTTCGACATGTGTGGCGCGGCAACCGTCATCAGTACCTTCTGCGCCGCCGTCAAACTGCAACTGCCGATCAACCTCATCGCCATCGTCGCCACCTGCGAAAACATGCCTTCCGGCGCAGCCAACAAACCGGGCGACGTCGTGAAAAGCATGAAAGGCCTGACGATTGAAGTGTTGAACACCGATGCCGAAGGCCGTCTGATTTTGTGCGACGCGCTCACTTACGCCGAACAATTCAAACCTAAAGCCGTCATCGACGTTGCCACTCTGACCGGCGCGTGCATCATCGCCCTGGGTCATGACGTCAGCGGCGTGATGGGCAACAATCAAGATTTGGTCGACAGCCTGCTGGCCGCCTCCCGCAACGTGGACGACAAAGCGTGGCAACTGCCGCTCTTTGAAACCTACAAAGACCAGCTCAAGTCCAATTTTGCCGACATCCCCAATATCGGTACGCCCGGCGCGGGCACGATTACCGCCGCCACCTTCCTGTCTTACTTTACCGAAGACTACCCGTGGGCGCATCTTGACATCGCGGGTACGGCGTGGAAATCCGGTGCGGAAAAAGGCGCGACCGGCCGCCCCGTTCCCTTGTTGCTGAACTATCTGCGGAATCTTTAATTTTGCCAAAATGCCGTCTGAAGCCTTTCAGACGGCATCATCCTATCAAATGTTCAAACAATATGCCGAAAGTTACCTTTTACACGCACGTTGCCCAAGTTCCGATTTTCACCTGCCGCCTGATTGCCCGTGCGATTCGGGACGGCGGCAGGATACTGGTGTGGTCCGATTCGTTCGGGCAGCTTCAGGAATTGGACAAAATGCTTTGGCAATACGAGGCCGAGAGTTTCATTCCGCACGAAATTTGGGCAACGGAAGAAGCCATGCCGTCTGAAACATCCGTCCTGCTTGCCTGCGGCGGCAATCCGCCCCGAATTCCCGAAGGCATGACTGTTTTGAACCTGTCCGACGGTTTTTGGAACACCGCTCCGGTCTTGCCCGCACGCGTTTTGGAAATCGTCGGCAACAGCCTGGAAGAACTCGCCGACGCGCGCGAACGCTTTGCCGCCTACCGCCGAAGCGGTTTTGCCATCGAACATCACGGCATGGAGGGCAAGGCATGAAATGCCGTCTGAAATGTCGCATTTACAAAATTTAAACAGGCTTGATTCTATTTGATTAAAATTTCCTTATCGGTTGAACCCCACCACTTGGACATCTGTCCTTCGGGGCGGTAGAATCAGACCTTATTTGGGAAGGTTTAATCCCTTCCAAAACAGGGCAACACACAGATTGACGCTTTATGTGTCATCCTGTGTGTTGAAACATTCAAACTCGGCTATAATCCCGTTTTTCCGACCTTATTAACAGCGAAGAGCTATTATGAACAAAATTTTCAAAATCAGCGCACTGACCCTTGCCGCCACTTTGGCACTTTCCGCCTGCGGCAAAAAAGAAGCTGCTCCCGCATCTGCATCCGAACCTGCCGCCGCTTCTGCCGCGCAGGGCGACACCTCTTCAATCGGCAGCACGATGCAGCAGGCAAGCTATGCGATGGGTGTGGACATCGGACGCTCCCTGAAGCAAATGAAGGAACAGGGCGCGGAAATCGATTTGAAAGTCTTTACCGAAGCCATGCAGGCAGTGTATGACGGCAAAGAAATCAAAATGACCGAAGAGCAGGCTCAGGAAGTCATGATGAAATTCCTGCAGGAGCAGCAGGCTAAAGCCGTAGAAAAACACAAGGCGGACGCGAAGGCCAATAAAGAAAAAGGCGAAGCCTTCCTGAAGGAAAATGCCGGCAAAGAAGGTGTGAAAACCACCGCTTCCGGCCTGCAATACAAAATCACCAAACAGGGCGAAGGCAAACAGCCGACCAAAGACGACATCGTTACCGTGGAATACGAAGGCCGCCTGATTGACGGTACGGTATTCGACAGCAGCAAAGCCAACGGCGGCCCGGCCACCTTCCCCTTGAGCCAAGTGATTCCGGGTTGGACCGAAGGCGTACAGCTTCTGAAAGAAGGCGGCGAAGCCACGTTCTACATCCCGTCCAACCTTGCCTACCGCGAACAGGGTGCGGGAGAAAAAATCGGCCCGAACTCTACTTTGGTATTTGATGTGAAACTGGTTAAGGTTGGTGCACCCGAAAATGCACCTGCCCAACAGCCGGCACAAGTCGATATCAAAAAAGTAAATTAAGTCCGAACCCTTGCCCGAAACAGGTTTTCGGGCATTTTTACGGCAAATGCCGTCTGAAGCCACCAAACAGCGGTTCAGACGGCATCCCTTTCAAAAGCGCACCATTATGAAAAACATCGTCATCCTGATTTCCGGACGCGGCAGCAATATGCAGGCAATCGTCAATGCCGCCATTCCCAACGTCCGTATTGCCGCCGTGTTAAGCAACAGCGAAACGGCGGAAGGACTGAAATGGGCGGCCGGTCAGGGTATTCCGACCGACAGCCTGAATCATAAAAACTTTGCGTCCCGGCTTGCCTTCGATACCGCCATGATGGAAAAAATCGACGCATATCAACCCGACTTGGTGGTTTTGGCGGGTTTTATGCGGATTCTGACCCCCGAGTTCTGCGCCCATTACGAAGGCAGGCTGATGAACATCCATCCGTCCGTCCTGCCCTCGTTTACCGGGCTTCATACGCACGAACGCGCTTTGGAGGCGGGCTGCCGCGTTGCCGGCTGCACCATCCATTTCGTTACCGCCGAACTGGATTGCGGCCCGATTGTATCGCAAGGGGTTGTGCCGATACTTGATGGTGATACGGCAGACGATATTGCCGCCCGGGTTTTGGCTGTCGAGCATAAACTTTATCCGAAAGCCGTTGCCGATTTTGCCGCCGGCCGCCTGATTATCGAGGGAAACCGCGTCAGAAATTCGGAAAGCGCCGATGCCGCCCGTTTCCTGACGGCGTAAACCGGGCGGGAGCAAATGATGAAGACTTTTAAAAATATATTTTCCGCCGCCATTTTGTCCGCCGCCCTGCCGTGCGCGTATGCGGCAGGGCTGCCCCAATCCGCCGTGCTGCATTATTCGGGCAGCTACGGCATTCCCGCCACGATGACATTTGAACGCAGCGGCAATGCTTACAAAATTGTTTCCACGATTAAAGTGCCGCTGTACAACATCCGTTTCGAGTCCGGCGGTACGGTTGCCGGCAATACCCTGCACCCTACCTACTATAAAGACATACGCAGGGGCAAACTGTATGCGGAAGCCAAATTCGCCAACGGCAGCGTAACCTACGGCAAAGCGGGCGAGAGCAAAACCGAGCAAAGCCCCCGGTCTATGGATTTGTTCACGCTTGCCTGGCAGTTGGCGGCAAACGACGCGAAACTCCCTCAGGGGCTGAAAATTACCAACGGCAAAAAACTTTATTCCGTCGGCGGTTTGAATAAGGCGGGTACGGGAAAATACAGCATAGGCGGCGCGGAAACCGAGGTTGTCAAATATCAGGTTCGGCGGGGGGATGATACGGTAAGCTATTTCTTCGCGCCGTCCCTGCACAATATTCCGGCGCAAATCAGTTATACCGACGACGGTAGAACCTATACCTTGAAACTCAAATCGGCACAAATCGACGGGCGGCCCGCCACGCCTTAGGCAGGTGTCACGGGCTTTTGTGCCGGCCGCTTGAAATTGTTTGCAACAACGCCATATGCAGGGCGGTTTTAATGTGATTATCCGGAAGGAGGAACGATGCAGGTTACATCAAAATGGATAGACGGAATGTGCTTTGTCGGCACGGCGGAAGGAGGGCACAGCGTCGTTATGGAGGGTTCGGCGGCGGAAGGCGCGGTCAAGCGCGGGCCCAGCCCTTTGGAAATGCTGCTGTTGGGCGTGGCGGGCTGTTCGAGCATCGATGTGGTGATGATTGCCGAAAAACAGCGTCAGAAAGTGACTGACTGCCGTGCGACGGTTACGGCGAAACGGGCGGACGATGCGCCGCGCGTGTTTACCGAAATCCACATCCATTTCAAGGTAATCGGGCATGATTTGAAAGAATCGGCCATTGAGCGCGCCGTTCAGATGTCTGCCGAAAAATACTGTTCGGCTTCGATTATGTTGGGCAAAGCGGCAAAGATTACCCACAGTTTTGAAATTGCCGGGGCAGATAAATAGGCATCGGGCGGCATTATGGAGAAACGGCTGATGCCGTCTGAAGGGGAAAGGTGCGGCAGGCAATCCGGAGGCGCATAAAAAAGCAGATATATTCGGACTGCACCTCCCGAATATATCTGCCTGCTGTTTCCTCTTTATTCAGCCTTTATAATACTTGGACTTGTCGGGGTATTGTGCAGGCTTGATTCCGGATTGTCAACAATTTTCGGTCAAATTTTAAATGCCGCGTTTTAAAATGATACCCGCCTGCTTCTGCGGGCGGGCGGAAGGCGGGAATCCCGTTATTTTAAGCCATATATTAATTTATTGAATTATAGTGGATTAAATTTAAACCAGTACGGCGTTGCCTCGCCTTGCCGTACTATCTGTACTGTCTGCGGCTTCGTCGCCTTGTCCTGATTTAAATTTAATCCACTATAAAATAAATTTGTGTAATACTTTAATTTCTCCGACACGATTTGAAACACAGCTGTCTTAAAACATCTTAAAAAAACTTGAAAGCGTAAAAATACGGAAAACATCATGAACTTTGAAAACGACGACATTATCCATGCGCCGACCACGTCTTCCCTGATTCTCGAAGAGCGGCACGATTCGGAACTGTTCCGTGTTTACGCCCTGATTTTGGACGGCATTACCGATCAGGTGCTGCTGCCCGGCAAAAAGCTGACCGAGTCCGAACTTTGCCGTCAGATGGTGTGTTCGCGCAACACCGTCCGCGGCGCGCTGTCGCTTTTGGCGCACGACAAGATTGTCGATTTGCAACCCAACAGGGGCGCGTTCGTCCACGTTCCCGATTTGAAAGAAATGCAGGATGTGTTCAATGCGCGCATCGAAATGGAGACGATGATTTTGAACATCCTCGCAGACCTGCCGGATTTGGAAACGCGCCTCAAGCCGCTTTATGCGATGATAAGGCGCGAAGAAGAGGCTTCCGGCAGGGGCGACCGCGTCGGCTGGAACCGCCTGTCCAATGCCTTCCACGTCGAACTGGCGCGCCTGGTGGGCAACGATGTGCTGTTCGACATTATGAATACGCTGTGCGCGCGGTCTTCCCTGATTGTCGCCGTGGCGGGCGTGCATCGCGAGGAAAAACACGCCATCAATACGCACACGCATTCCGAACACCGCGAAATCCTCGACCTGCTGCTGGCAGGCAGGCGCAACCGCGTGGTCAAAATCCTGCGCCGCCATTTGGGCAACTGTATGGAACGCTTGGAAAAGACTTTGGAAGATTGAATGCCTGATGGAGAGAAAACCGTCTGAATCAGATGTTCAGGCGGTTTTTTAATGGCGAACCTGATGCCGTCTGAAATATGGATGCGGGTATCTGCAATTTTCAGACGGCAATTTTTAAGCCGCACATATCATGCGGCAATAAAGGAGGTCAGGAGATGAACAGCCTGATGACGTTGCTTTCGGTATTGGTACCGATGTTTGCCGGATTTTTTATCCGTGTTCCCAAGCCTTACCTGCCCGCTTTGGACAAGGTGCTGTCGGTTTTGGTATATGCCGTGCTGCTGCTGATCGGCGTATCGTTGTCGCGCGTGGAGGATTTGGGTTCGCGGTTGGACGATATGGCGTTGACGGTTCTGTGGCTGTTTGTTTGTACGGTCGGGGCGAACCTGCTTGTCTTGGCAGTTTTAGGAAAGTTGTTCCCGTGGCGGATAGGGGGAAAAGGGAAGGGCGTTTCGGTCGGCGTGTCGGGCAGTGTGGGACAGCTCGGATGCGTGCTGCTCGGTTTTGTGTCCGGCAAATTGATGCGCGATATTTGGATGCCGTCTGAAAACGCGGGTATGTACTGCCTGATGCTGCTGGTGTTCCTCATCGGCGTACAGCTCAAAAGCGGCGGCGTGCCGTTGCGGCAGGTTTTGCTTAACCGGAGGGGCATCTGGCTGTCGGTTTGGTTTATATTGTCATCCCTTTCGGGCGGGCTGCTGTTTGCCGTTTTGACAGACGGCGTGTCGTGGGCGAAGGGTTTGGCGATGGCTTCTGGCTTCGGCTGGTATTCCCTCTCGGGTTTGGTGATGACCGAGGCTTACGGCGCGGTATGGGGTAGCATCATGCTGTTGAACGACTTGGCACGAGAACTGTTTGCATTGGCATTTATCCCGCTGCTGATGAAGCGTTTTCCGGATGCAGCGGTGGGGGTTGGCGGTGCGACCAGTATGGATTTCACATTGCCCGTGATTCAGGGTGCGGGCGGTTTGGAAGTCGTGCCGGTAGCGGTCAGCTTCGGCGTGGTGGTCAATATTGCCGCCCCGTTTCTGATGGTGTCGTTTTCCGCTTTGGGTTGAACGCGGTAAAATCGGCATCCCGATGCAAGGAGGCAGAAAACGATGAAACCGAAAATCCAAAGGCACGGAGAGGTTTTAAGCCTTGTCCGCCGGCATCAGTTTATGTCGGTGGACGAGCTTGCCGCCGCATTGGACGTTACCCCGCAGACGATACGCCGCGACATCCGCGAGTTGGAGGAGGGCGGCAGCCTGAAACGCCATCACGGCGGCGCATCTTCGGGCGGAAACTTGCCGGAGGGTCTGCCCGCCGACCGGCAAACCCGGTGTCAAAACGAGAAAAACGCCATTGCCCAGCTGATTGCGGAACACATCCCCGACGGTTCGTCGCTGTTTGTCAGTATCGGTACGACGATGGAGGCTGTGGTGTCGGAGCTGGTCAGGCGGCGCGGCAGCCTGAGGGTAATTACCAACAATATCCACGCCGCCTCGATTGCTTCGGCACGGACGGATTACACGGTCATCATCACATCCGGCGTTGTCCGTCCCCTAGACGGCGGCATTACCGGCGTGGCGACCGTCGACTTTATCAACCAGTTCAAAGTCGATTATGCCGTGATGAGCACGCACGGCGTGGAAAGCGACGGTTCGCTTTTGGACGACGACTACAAAGAAGTCAGCGTGATGCAGGCGATGATGGCCAACGCGCGCGTCCGCTTCCTCGGCGTGGACCACAGCAAATTCCGCAGCAACGCGCTGGTCCGGCTTGGCGACATTACGGCGTTTGACAAAGTATTTACCGACCGGCTGCCCGATACCGCGATGCAGAAGATGCTGAAAGAGGCGGGGGTGGAATGCCTGATTGCCGATGCCGTCTGAACGCTATGTCAAAGCGCACAAGTCGGGTACAATAAACACATCATCAAACCGCTTCAGACGGCATCCCGATAACATTTATGCCGTCTGAAACCATCCATTTGAAGAAAACCATGCTCAATAAAGACCAATTCGCGGACAACCATTTCATCCGCACCATTATCGATGAAGACCTCAAAAGCGGTAAACATACAGCCATCCAAACCCGTTTCCCGCCCGAGCCCAACGGCTATTTGCACATCGGCCACGCCAAATCCATCTGCCTGAACTTCGGTTTGGCGTATATTTATGACGGCTTGTGCAACCTGCGTTTTGACGATACCAACCCTGAAAAAGAAAACGACGAATACGTCAACGCCATCAAAGAAGACGTCGAGTGGCTCGGTTTCCATTGGGCGGGCGAGCCGCGTTTCGCTTCCAACTATTTCGACCGACTCTATGATTACGCCGTCGGTTTGATTAAAGACGGCAAGGCGTATGTCGATGATTTGACCCCTGAAGAAATGCGCGAATACCGTGGTACGCTGACCGAAGCAGGCAAAAACAGCCCTTACCGCGACCGCAGTATCGAAGAAAACCTCGACCTGTTCACGCGTATGAAAAACGGCGAATTCCCCGACGGCAGCAAAACCCTGCGCCTGAAAATCGACATGGCTTCGGGCAACATCAATATGCGCGATCCGGTCATCTACCGTATCCGCCGCGCCCATCACCACAACACCGGCGACAAATGGTGCATCTATCCGATGTACGACTACACGCATTGCATTTCCGATGCCATCGAAGGCATCACGCATTCCTTGTGTACGCTCGAATTTGAAGCACACCGTCCGTTGTACGACTGGGTGCTGGACAACATCCCCGCACCGCACGCCACGCGTCCGCGCCAATACGAGTTTTCCCGTTTGGAGCTTTTGTACACCATCACATCCAAACGGAAATTGAATCAGTTGGTTGTGGAAAAACACGTTTCCGGCTGGGACGATCCGCGTATGCCGACCATTTCCGGTATGCGCCGCCGCGGCTACACGCCCGAAGGCCTGCGCCTGTTTGCCAAACGCGCCGGTATTTCCAAATCTGAAAACATCGTCGACATGAGCGTGTTGGAAGGCGCGATTCGTGAAGAGTTGGAAAACTCCGCCCCGCGCCTGATGGCGGTGTTGAACCCGCTCAAAGTTACCCTGACCAACTTTGAAGCCGGCAAAACCCAAAGCCGTCGTGCCGCGTTCCATCCGAACCACGAGAAAATGGGCGATCGCGAAGTACCTGTTTCACAAACCATCTACATCGAAGCCGACGACTTTGCCGAAAATCCGCCCAAAGGCTTCAAACGCCTGATTCCCGGCGGCGAAGTACGCCTGCGCCACGGCTATGTCATCAAGTGCGACGAAGTCGTCAAAGACGCGGCGGGCAATGTGGTCGAACTCAAATGCAGCATCGACCACGACACTTTGGGCAAAAATCCCGAAGGCAGAAAAGTCAAAGGCGTGATTCACTGGGTTTCCGCCGAACACGCCGCCGAAATCAAAGTCCGCCTGTACGACCGCCTCTTTACCGTCGAGCGTCCTGATGCCGTGCGCGGCGAAGACGGCGAATACCTGCCGTTCACCGATTTCCTTAATCCTGAATCCGTCAAGGAAATCACCGCCTACGCCGAGCCTGCCGCGAAAGATTTGCCGGCAGAAAGCCGTTGGCAGTTCGAGCGCATCGGCTATTTTGTTACCGACCGCAAAGACCACGGCAAAGACACGCCGGTGTTCAACCGCACGGTCACGCTGAAAGATTCTTGGCAGCCTAAGTAAAACCCCATCCTTGCCGTCTGAATATTGTTCGGACGGCATTTCTCCTTTACCCGCGAAATGCGGCACATTCGGCACACTGGAAAGAAAATATGATGAAAGTCCTCTTTATCGCCGACCCGATGGCAAGTTTCAAAACCTACAAAGACACCACCTACGCAATGATGCGGGAGATGGCAAAACGCGGCTGGCAACTGTTTCACACATTGAGCGGGGAATTGTTTGTAAACGGCGGTCTGGTAACGGCACAGGCATCGGCATTTGAATTTTTGGGTGCAAAAGCCGATGATGATCATGCGTGGTTCAAATCCTCCGACAAAGTTCAGACGGCATTGAAAGCATTTGATGCCGTGATTATGCGTACCGATCCGCCGTTCGATATGCAATACCTCTACGCCACCCAATTACTGACGCTGGCGGAACAGCAGGGCGCGAAAGTGTTCAACAGCGGACAGGCGATGCGTGACTTCAATGAAAAACTGGCGATTTTGAACTTCAGCCGCTTTATCGCGCCCACGCTGGTAACGACCCGTTCCGCCGATGTCCGCGCATTTTTGAAAGAACACGGCGACATCATCATCAAACCGCTCGACGGCATGGGCGGCATGGGCATTTTCCGCCTGACCGAAAAAGACCCCAACATCGGCAGCATCCTCGAAACCCTGATGCAGCTTGATTCCCGCACCATCATGGCGCAACGCTACATTCCCGAAATCGTACACGGCGACAAACGCATCCTGATTATCGGCGGCGAAGTCGTCCCCTATGCTTTGGCGCGTATTCCGCAAAACGGCGAAACACGCGGCAACCTTGCGGCAGGCGGGCGCGGCGTGGCGCAGGAATTGAGCGAACGCGACCGAGAAATTGCAGAGACTCTGGCTCCCGAGCTTAAACAGCGAGGCATCCTGCTAGCCGGTTTGGACGTTATCGGCAGCAACCTGACCGAAGTCAACGTAACCAGCCCGACCGGATTCCAAGAAATTATGAAACAAAAAGGTTTCGACGTGGCGGCAATGTTTGCCGATGCCGTTGCCGCGTGGTCGGTACGTTAAACCGATGCCGTCTGAAAGGCTTTTGCTTCACAACCGCCTGGTTTGATCGGGCAGGCAGGGTTTTCTCTCAGCCGGCAGGGATGCGCTTAATACCGTACGGACACCCCGCCGACCCGTTTTCAGACGGTATATATAGTGGATTAACAAAAATCAGGACAAGGCGACGAAGCCGCAGACAGTACAAATAGTACGGAACCGATTCACTTGGTGCTTCAGCACCTTAGAGAATCGTTCTCTTTGAGCTAAGGCGAGGCAACGCCGTACTGGTTTTTGTTAATCCACTATATTGAGAACATTTTGAAAGGATACCGATGGAACCTTCCTCCTACGCGGCAGAAAAAAAAGGCAAAGGCGGCATCAGGCGCGTCATCAACGCGTTCGGCTATTCGATAGACGGCATTGCCGCCGCCTACCGTTACGAAGCGGCATTCCGTCAGGTTTTGTGGCTGAACGCGCTGCTGGTGTGCGCGGCATTTTTTTGGGTTTCCGAAACGTCCCTCCGCCTGCCGTTGATTATCGCGTCTTTTGTGTCGGTCATTGTCGAACTGTTCAACACTGCCGTCGAAGCCGCCGTCGATCATACTTCGACTGAAAAACACGAGCTGGCCAAACGTGCCAAAGACGCAGGTTCTGCCGCACAATTGTTCGCCATGCTGATGTTGGCGGCGGTTTGGCTGTCCGCCCTGTTCGGGTAAAAAGCTTGCAGCAGGATTTGTAATCCTTTGGGATTAGTATGTAGTATTTATTACTCACTTAATCTACATCAAATTTCCGAGCAGTATTTGTATGTAAGATTAAGCACATTCCCCGTCTGATATTCAAGGAGCAGAAAGATGAAAAAATTATTGGCAGCCGTGATGATGGCAGGTTTGGCAGGTGCGGTTTCCGCCGCCGGAGTCCACGTCGAGGACGGCTGGGCGCGCACCACTGTCGAAGGTATGAAAATGGGCGGTGCGTTCATGAAAATCCACAACGACGAAGCCAAACAAGACTTTTTGCTCGGCGGAAGCAGCCCTGTTGCCGACCGCGTCGAAGTGCATACCCATATCAACGACAACGGCGTGATGCGTATGCGCGAAGTCGAAGGCGGCGTGCCTTTGGAGGCGAAATCCGTTACTGAGCTCAAACCCGGCAGCTATCATGTCATGTTTATGGGTTTGAAAAAACAATTAAAAGAGGGCGATAAAATTCCCGTTACCCTGAAATTTAAAAACGCCAAAGCGCAAACCGTCCAACTGGAAGTCAAAACCGCGCCGATGCCGGCAATGGACCACGGTCATCACCATGGCGAAGCGCATCAGCACTAATCTGCTGAAAATATTTGAAATGCCGTCTGAAAAAGCCCGGGCTTTCAGACGGCATTTTTATGACCGCCTTTAAAATGTGTTAAAATCCGCCTTTAAAAACCGCCGTTTCCAACCATATTCTACGCATGAATACGACAGCAAACCCTTCCAATATCATCGTCGGGCTTTCCGGCGGTGTCGATTCTTCCGTAACTGCCGCCCTGCTCAAGCAGCAGGGTTATCAAGTGCGCGGTGTATTCATGCAAAACTGGGAGGACGACGACAACGACGAATATTGCAGCATCAAACAGGATTCGTTCGATGCCATCGCCGTTGCCGATATTGTCGGCATCGATATCGACATCGTTAATTTCGCCGCGCAATATAAAGACAAAGTCTTTGCTTATTTTCTAAAGGAATACAGTGCGGGGCGCACGCCGAATCCTGATGTGTTGTGCAATGCCGAAATCAAATTCAAATGCTTTTTGGACTACGCCGTAGGGCAGGGCGCGGATACCATCGCCACCGGACACTATGCGCGCAAAGAAGTTCGCAACGGCGTGCATTACCTGCTCAAAGGTTTGGATCGAAACAAAGACCAAAGCTATTTCCTCTACCGCCTTAAACCTTTCCAACTCGAACGCGCGATTTTCCCGTTGGGCTGTTTGGAAAAACCCGAAGTACGCCGCCTTGCCGCCGAGTTCAAACTGCCGACCGCTGCCAAAAAAGACAGCACGGGCATCTGTTTCATCGGCGAGCGTCCGTTCCGCGAGTTCCTGCAAAAATACCTGCCGACCAACAACGGCAAAATGGTTACGCCCGAAGGGAAAACCGTCGGCGAACACGTTGGGCTGATGTTTTACACATTGGGTCAGCGCAAAGGTTTGGGCATCGGCGGCGGGGGCGAACCGTGGTTTGTTGCGGCTAAAGATTTGACGAAAAACGAACTGATTGTCGTGCAAGGACACGACCATCCGCTGCTCTATACCCGCAGCCTTGTGATGAACGATTTGAGTTTCACGCTGCCCGAACGCCCGAAAGCAGGGCGTTATACCTGCAAAACGCGTTACCGTATGGCGGACGCGCCTTGCGAATTGCGATATTTGGATGATGAAACCGCCGAGCTGGTGTTTGACGAACCGCAATGGGCGGTTACGCCGGGTCAGTCTGCCGTGCTGTACGACGGCGACATCTGTTTGGGCGGCGGTATCATCCAAACGACCGACAAACCCGTCATCATCACACGATAAAACTTATGCCGTCTGAAACGGTTTTCAGACGGCATTGTTCCGCTCAATTCCACTTTAAAGACCGATACCTATGGAAAAAATCTGGTTAGACAGTTACGAGAAGGGCGTCAGTGCCGAAATCGACATCACGCAATACAATTCCATCAGCGATGTATTCCGCCAAAGCGTGGAAAAATTTGCCAGGCTGCCCGCTTTTCAAAATATGGGCAAAACGCTGACTTATGCCGAAACCGGCAAACTGGCGACTGATTTCGCCTCTTATCTGCAAAACGTCCTCAAGCTGCCGCGCGGCGAACGTGTTGCCATTATGATGCCGAACGTATTGCAATACCCGATTGCCCTTTTCGGTATTTTGCAGGCAGGTTTGGTGGCGGTGAACACCAATCCGCTCTATACACCGCGCGAGTTGGAGCATCAGCTGAAAGACAGCGGCGCGACCGCCATCATCGTTTTGGAAAATTTCGCCAACACGCTGGAGCTGGTGCTGCCGCGCACGCAAATCAAACACGTCATCGTCGCCTCCGTCGGCGAAATGTTCGGGCTGCTTAAAGGTTCGCTGATCAATTTCATCATCCGAAAAATCAAGAAAATGGTGCCCGAATACCGTATTCGGGAAACCATTTCCTTTCAGGCGGCATTGAAAGAGGGGGCGAAGCACGTTTTCCAACCTGTCGCATTAAACCGCGAAGATACCGCGCTGTTGCAATACACGGGCGGCACGACGGGCGTTGCCAAAGGCGCGGTGCTGAGCCACGGCAACATCTGCGCCAATATGCTTCAGGCAAAAGAATGGATTAAAAACCAGTTGCGCGAGGGAAAAGAAACCGTTATCGCCGCCCTGCCGCTGTACCATATTTTCGCTTTAACCGTGAATCTGATGATTTTTGCCAATGCCGGCTCAAAAATCATCCTGATTACCAACCCGCGCGATATGAAAGGCTTTATCGGAGAACTGAAAAAACAGCGGGTTAATGTATTTATCGGCGTAAACACACTGTTTAACGCGATGGTTAACCGTCCTGATTTTGCCGAAGTCGATTTTTCAGGATTGCGACTGACTTTGGGCGGCGGTATGGCGACCCAAAAAGCCGTTGCCGAAAAATGGAAAAAAATTACCGGTACGCCTATTGTCGAAGCCTACGGTCTGACCGAAGCCAGTCCAGGCGTGTGCTGCAACCCCTTAAACATCGAATCATACAGCGGCAGCATCGGTTTGCCCGTCTCGTCCACCGAAGTAGAATTGCGCGACGCAAACGGCAAAGAAGTCCCCGTCGGGCAGCCGGGCGAATTGTGGGTAAAAGGCCCTCAAGTGATGCAAGGCTACTGGAACCGTCCCGAAGAAACCGCTAAAGCCATAGACGCGCGCGGTTTCTTGGAAACCGGCGATATTGCCGTCATGGACGAAAAAGGCTGGTTGAAGCTGGTTGACCGTAAGAAAGACCTCATTGTTGTTTCTGGTTTTAATGTTTATCCGAACGAAATCGAGGAAGTCATCGCGCATCACGGCAAAGTGATGGAAGTCGCCTGTATCGGCGTTCCCGACGAAAAAACCGGAGAAGCCCTCAAAGTATTCGTCGTCAAAAAAGACCCGTCATTGACCAAAGAAGAACTTATCGCCTTTTGCCGCACCGAATTAACCGCATATAAAGTACCGAAAAATATCGAATTCCGCGACGAGTTGCCCAAGTCCAACGTTGGCAAAATTCTGCGTCGCGAGTTGCGCCAAAGTACCGGGAAATAAAGAAAAGATGCCGTCTGAAAACAGCCGTCCACCGTTCAGACGGCATCCGCCTGTTTGCCAGAACCGCGCGCTTCACGTTAAAATCACGCATTCCAATATGGGTATTCCATCATGACCAAATTCATTTTCGTCACCGGCGGCGTTGTCTCCTCACTGGGTAAAGGTATCGCCGCCGCTTCTATTGCCGCCATCCTCGAATCGCGCGGCTTGAACGTTACCATGCTCAAGCTCGATCCTTATATCAACGTCGATCCCGGCACGATGAGCCCGTTTCAACACGGCGAAGTGTTCGTAACCGACGACGGCGCGGAAACCGACCTCGACTTGGGACACTACGAACGTTTCATCGATTCCACCATGACCCGCCGCAACAGCTTCAGCACGGGGCAGGTGTACGAAAACGTTATCGCCAAAGAACGCCGTGGCGACTACCTCGGTGGTACGGTTCAAGTCATCCCGCACATTACCGACGAAATCAAACGCCGCATCCACGAAGGCGCGGCAGGTTACGATGTGGCGATTGTCGAAATCGGCGGCACGGTCGGAGACATCGAATCGCTGCCGTTTTTGGAAGCCATCCGCCAGATGCGCAGCCAGTTGGGACGCAACAACACCCTGTTCGCCCACTTGAGCTACGTCCCCTACATCGCCGCCGCAGGCGAAATCAAAACCAAGCCGACCCAGCATACCGTTAAAGAAATGTTGAGCATCGGTTTGCAACCCGACATCCTGATTTGTCGTATGGACAGGACAATGCCTGCGGACGAACGCCGCAAAATCGCCTTGTTCTGCAACGTGGAAGAACGCGCGATTGTCGGCAGCTACGATGTGGACAGCATCTACGAATGCCCCGAAATGCTGCACGACCAAGGCATCGACAACATTATTACCGAGCAGTTGCAGCTTAACGTGCAGCAGGCGGATTTGACCGCGTGGAAAAAAATCGTCCACGCTATCCAAAACCCGAAACACACCGTCAAAATCGCGATGGTCGGCAAATACGTTGATTTGACCGAATCCTACAAATCATTGATTGAAGCCTTGAAACACGCGGGCATCCACACCGAAACCGACGTGCAGATTACCTTTGTCGACAGCGAAAACATCGAGAAAAACAAGGGTGATGTTTCCATGCTTAAAGACATGGACGCCATCCTCGTTCCCGGCGGTTTCGGTTCGCGCGGCGTGGAAGGCAAAATCGCCGCCGTGCGCTACGCCCGCGAAAACAACGTGCCATATTTGGGCATCTGCCTCGGTATGCAGATTGCGCTGATCGAATACGCCCGCGACGTGGCAGGCTTGAAAGGCGCGAACTCCACCGAGTTTGACTTGAAATGCGTCGCCCCCGTCGTCGCCCTGATTGACGAATGGCAAACCGCCGATGGCAGCGTCGAAACCCGCGACGAATCCGCCGATTTGGGCGGCACCATGCGTTTGGGCGCGCAAGAAGTCGAATTGAAAGCAGGCTGCCTCGCCGCCAAAATCTACGGCAGCAAACACATCCGCGAACGCCACCGCCACCGCTACGAAGTCAACAACAACTATGTTCCTCAGTTGGAAAAAGCAGGCTTGGTCATCGGCGGCGTATCTGCCGGACGCGAACGCTTGGTCGAAACCATCGAACTGCCGAACCACCCTTGGTTCTTCGCCTGTCAGTTCCATCCCGAATTCACTTCAAACCCGCGCAAAGGGCATCCTTTGTTTACCGCGTTTGTCAAAGCCGCGTTGAACAATAAAAAAGCCTGATAAAGCGTTACTTGATGATCAAAATGCCGTCTGAAAGCCTGACAAAGACTTTCAGACGAGCTCATTCCACAGATTTTCGATTTTTCAACACTTCGAGCCATTTATATGGCTTGTTCGTTAAATTTTGCGCGTTTTAAATTTGGAGAATCGATGTGAATTTCGACTATATAGCCCATGTCCGCCAAGACGCATCAGGAAATTGGCATCCCCATCCCCTGCAAGACCACCTGCAAAAAGTCGCCCAACTCGCCAAGCGTTTTGCAGGGCGTTACGGGGCGTTGTTTGCCGAATATGCGGGGCTTTTGCACGATTTGGGGAAATTTCAGGAAGCTTTTCAGAAATATATCCGTAATGCATCCGGTTTTGAAAAAGAAAATGCCCATTTGGAAGATGTCGAATCTACCAAGTTGCGCAAAATTCCGCATTCCACTGCCGGTGCCAAATATGCAGTAGATCACCTCAATCCGTTTTTTGGGCATTTGCTGGCGTATTTGATTGCCGGGCATCATGCCGGGCTGGCAGATTGGTATGACAAAGGCAGCCTGAAACGCCGTCTGCAACAGGCGGATGACGAGTTGGCGGTATCTTTGTCGGGTTTGGTGGAAAGTGGTTTGTCTGAAGATTTTTTCCCGTTATCAGATGATGATCTGAAGCGGGATTTTTTTGCATTTTGGAAAGACGGGGCAAAGCTGGAAGAGCTGCATATTTGGCTGCGTTTTCTCTTTTCCTGCTTGGTGGATGCCGATTTTTTGGATACCGAAGCCTTTATGAACGGTTACGCCGATGCAGATGCCGCGCTGGCTGCCGGATTGCGCCCGAAATTTCTCGGTTTGGATGAGTTGCACCGAAGATATGAGCAATATATGGCGCAACTTTTAGAAAAAGCAGATAAAAACTCATCTTTAAACCAAGAACGCCATGCCATTTTGCAGCAATGTTTTTCTGCCGCAGAAACGGACCGCACTTTGTTTTCTTTAACCGTGCCGACCGGCGGCGGTAAAACTTTAGCGAGCTTGGGGTTCGCTTTAAAACACGCACTGAAATTTGGCAAAAAACGTATTATCTATGCTATTCCTTTCACCAGTATTATCGAGCAGAACGCCAATGTTTTCTGCAAAGCATTAGGCGATGATGTGGTTTTAGAACACCACAGCAATTTAGAAGTGAAAGAAGATAAGGAAACAGCGAAAACTCGTCTTACTACGGAAAATTGGGACGCGCCGCTGGTTGTTACCACTAACGTGCAACTGTTTGAAAGCCTGTTTGCGGCGAAAACCAGCCGTTGCCGTAAGATTCACAATATTGCCGATAGCGTGGTGATTTTGGATGAAGCCCAGCAGCTTCCGCGCGATTTCCAAAAGCCGATTACCGACATGATGCGGGTGTTGGCTCGCGATTACGGCGTTACCTTTGTGCTGTGCACGGCAACTCAGCCTGAACTTGGCAAAAATATCGACGCATTCGGCCGCACCATTTTGGAAGGCCTGCCGGACGTGCGCGAGATTGTGGCAGACAAAATTGCCTTATCGGAAAAACTGCGCCGCGTCTGCATCAAAATGCCGCTGCCAAACGACGAAGCTCAAAGCTGGCAGGAAATTGCCGATGAAATCGCCGAGCGTCCGTGTGTTTTGGCGGTAGTCAATACGCGAAAACACGCCCAAAAACTCTTTACCGCCCTGCCTTCTAACGGAATCAAGCTACATTTGTCTGCCAATATGTGCGCCACACACCGCAGCGAAGTCATTGCGTTGGTTCGCCGATATTTGGCACTGTATAGCGCAGGCAGCCTGCACAAGCCTTTATGGCTGGTCAGCACGCAGTTGATTGAAGCCGGCGTGGATTTGGATTTCCCTTGCGTTTATCGGGCGATGGCAGGGCTGGACAGCATTGCCCAAGCGGCGGGGCGGTGCAACCGTGAAGGCAAACTGCCGCAGTTGGGTGAAGTAGTCGTATTCCGTGCCGAAGAAGGCGCGCCCAGCGGCAGCCTGAAACAGGGGCAGGACATTACCGAAGAGATGCTGAAAGCAGGGCTGCTTGACGACCCGCTTTCCCCGTTGGCATTTGCCGAATATTTCCGCCGATTCAACGGCAAAGGTGATGTGGATAAACACGGTATCGCAACGCTTTTGACGGCAGAAGCATCAAATGAAAATCCGCTGGCAATCAAATTCCGCACCGCAGCCGAACGTTTCCGCCTGATTGATAACCAAGGCGTGGCACTCGTTGTGCCGTTTATCCTATTGGCTCATTGGGAAGAAGATGGCATTCCGCAAATTATCAAAGCAAACGAGTTGGACGATTTTTTCAGACGACATTTGGACGGCGTGGAAGTTTCAGAATGGCAGGATGTTTTGGACAAACAACGCTTTCCTCAGCCGACTGACAACTCCTTCGGGCAAACTGACAGTCCACCGCTGCCCGAGCCGTTTGAAAGTTGGTTCAAATTTTTAGAAAGCGATCCACTCAAACACAAATGGGTTTACCGCAAGCTGCAACGTTACACGATAACGGTGTACGAACACGAACTGAAAAAGCTGCCTGCACATGCGGTTTTTTCTAGGGCAGGATTGCTGGTGTTGGATAAGGGCTATTACAAAGCCGTGCTTGGCGCGGATTTTGACGATGCAGCTTGGCTACCTGAAAATTCGGTTTTATGAAATGAAAGCAATAAGGAGATGATATGAGTTTTATCTTAGAAATCAGCGGTGATTTGGCATGCTTCACTAGGCCTGAGCTAAAAGTAGAAAGGGTAAGTTACTCCGTTATCACGCCGTCTGCCGCCAGAAACATTTTAATGGCGATATTGTGGAAGCCGGCAATTCGCTGGCGAGTCTTGAAGATAGAAATCCTGAAACCGATTCAGTGGACGAATATCCGCCGTAACGAAGTGGGAACCAAAATGAGTGAACGTAGCGGCTCGCTCTATATTGAAGACAACCGCCAGCAGCGCGCATCCATGCTGCTGAAAGACGTTGCCTATCGCATCCACGCCGATTTTGACATGACAAGTGAAGCAGGCGAGGGCGACAACTATGTCAAATTTGCCGAAATGTTCAAACGGCGCGCAAAAAAAGGGCAGTATTTTCATCAGCCTTATTTGGGTTGCCGAGAGTTTCCCTGCCATTTCAGGCTGCTTGAAAAGGTTGAAGACGGTTTGCCGCGCGAAGACATCACCCAAGATTTCGGCTTTATGCTGTACGACATGGATTTCAGCAAATCCGACCCGCGCGATTCCAATAACGCCGAACCTATGTTTTACCAATGCAAAGCGATAAATGGCGTAATTACCGTGCCCCCAGCTAATAGCGAGGAGGTGAAACGATGATTCTGCACGCACTCACCCAATACTACCAACGCAAAGCCGAAAGCGATGGTGGTGTTGCCCCGGAAGGGTTTGAAAACAAAGCAATCCCGTTCATTATTGTTATAGACAAACAGGGCAAATTTATTCAGCTTGAAGATACCCGCGAGTTGAAAAATAAGAAAAAAGTTGCCCACACTTTTTTAGTGCCGAAAGGCTTGGGCAGGAGCGGTTCAAAATCCTACGAAGTAAGCAATTTATTGTGGGATCACTACGGTTATGTGCTTGCCTATGCCGGAGAAAAAGGGCAGGAGCAGGCAGATAAACAGCATGCCAGCTTTACTGCCAATGTAAACGAATTGAAACAGGCGTTGCCCGATGATGCAGGTGTTGCCGCCGTTGCCGCCTTTCTGGCTTCTGCGGAAGAAAAAAGCAAAGTCATGCAGGCCGCAAATTGGGCGGAATGTGCCAAAGTCAAAGGCTGTAATCTCAGCTTCCGCCTGGTAGACGAAGCGGTGGATTTGGTTTGTCAGTCAAAGGCGGTGCGGGCATATGTGAGTCAAGCAAATCAAACGCAATCCGATAATGTCCAAAAAGGCATTTGCCTGGTAACGGGCAAAGCTGCACCGATTGCGCGGCTGCATAACGCCGTGAAAGGTGTGAACGCAAAGCCTGCCCCATTTACATCAGTGAATTTGTCGGCTTTCGAATCATACGATAAAGAGCAAGGCTTTATCTTTCCTGTGGGCGAACAAGCCATGTTCGAGTACACCACAGCCTTAAATACCCTGCTTGCTAGCGAAAACCGATTCCGTATCGGTGATGTAACGGCCGTATGTTGGAGCGCAAAACCTACTCCGTTGGAAGAAAGTATTGCCTCGCTGATTAACGGGGGCGGTAAAGACAAGCCCGATGCCCATATTGATGCTGTCAAATCGCTTTATAAAAGCTTGTACAACGGCAAATATACAAAACCAGACAGCAAAGAAAAATTCTACCTTTTAGGCTTGTCTCCTAATTCCGCACGCATTGTCGTCCGATTTTGGTACGAAACCACTGTTGCTACCTTATCCGAAAGCATTGCGGCATGGTATGACGATTTGCAGATGGTGCGTGGCGAAAACTCGCCATACCCCGAATATATGCCGCTACCGCGCCTGCTGGGCAATTTGGTGTTGGACGGCAAGATGGAAAACCTGCCGTCCGATCTAATCGCCCAAGTAACAGATGCCGCACTTAACAACCGCGTTTTACCCGTCAGCCTGTTGCAGGCTGCTTTACGGCGTAATAAAGCGGAACAGAAAATTACTTATGGCAGAGCAAGTTTACTTAAAGCCTATATCAATCGCGCAATCCGCGCGGGTCGTCTGAAAAACATGAAGGAGCTAACTATGAGCTTAGATAGAAACCGTCAAGACATCGGCTATGTGCTGGGGCGGCTGTTTGCCGTACTGGAAAAAACACAGGCCGAAGCCAATCCCGGCTTGAACGCCACCATTGCCGACCGCTATTTCGGTTCGGCAAGCAGTACGCCGATTGCCGTATTCGGTACTTTGATTCGTTTGTCTAAACATCATCTTAGTAAACTGAATACGGAAAAATACAGGGGAAAACGAATTTTTTTAGAAAAACTTTTTCAAGAAATTATCGGAAAAATAGATAATTTCCCTAATCATTTGGATATTAATCATCAAGTTTTATTTGGGATCGGTTATTACCACCAAAAACAAGATTTTTTCCAATCCAACTCAACTGAAACAAATTAAACAGGAGCAAATATCATGACTATTGAAAAACGCTACGACTTTGTCTTTTTATTTGACGTGCAAGACGGCAACCCTAACGGCGATCCCGACGCAGGCAACCTGCCGCGTATCGACCCGCAAACCGGCGAAGGTTTGGTAACCGATGTTTGCCTGAAACGCAAAGTCCGCAACTTTATCCAAATGACCCAAAACAGCGAGCACCACGACATCTTTATCCGGGAAAAAGGCATTTTGAACAACCTGATTGACGAAGCCCACGAGCAAGAAAACGTAAAAGGCAAAGAAAAAGGTGAGAAAACCGAAGCCGCCCGCCAATACATGTGCAGTCGTTATTACGACATCCGCACATTCGGAGCAGTGATGACTACCGGCAAAAATGCAGGACAAGTGCGCGGTCCCGTGCAGCTGACCTTCTCTCGTTCCATAGACCCTATCATGACCCTAGAACACAGCATTACCCGCATGGCGGTTACCAACGAAAAAGATGCCAGCGAAACCGGCGACAACCGCACTATGGGTCGCAAATTCACTGTCCCCTACGGCCTATACCGCTGCCACGGCTTCATTTCTGCCCATTTCGCCAAACAAACAGGCTTTTCCGAAAACGATTTAGAGCTGTTTTGGCAGGCACTCGTCAATATGTTCGATCACGACCATTCCGCCGCACGCGGACAAATGAATGCTCGCGGACTCTATGTGTTTGAACACAGCAATAATCTAGGCGACACACCTGCCGACAGCCTCTTCAAACGCATTCAGGTTGCTAAAAAAGACGGAGTGGAAGTAGCAAGGAGTTTTGACGACTACCTTGTCAGCGTGGACGATCAAAATCTTGGCGAAACCAAGCTGCTGCGTAAATTAGGCTAAAAATGACCGCACTTTTAACCGAAAGCCAAGGGGAAAATCAGGAGACGCGCCTGATTCCCCTTTCTGCCCTGCAACACTACGCCTTTTGTCCGCGCCAATGTGCGTTGATTCACAACGAGCAGGCGTGGGCGGAGAACTATTTGACCGCGCAGGGCAAGGCGTTGCATGAGCGGGTGGATTCGGGCGAGCTGGAAACACGCAAGGGTGTGCGCTTTGAGCGGACGGTGCATGTATCGGCGGAAAAACTGGGCATCGGCGGCGTGTTGGATTTGGTGGAAGTGGATACAAAAACAGGTCGTCTGAAACCTGTGGAATACAAACGCGGCAAGCCAAAACCCGACCCGATGGACGAAATTCAGCTTTGCGCCCAAGGTTTGTGCTTGGAAGAAATGACGGGGCAAATCGTCTCTGAGGGCGCGCTGTGGTATATGCAAACCCGCCACCACGTCCCCATCGTGTTTTCAGACGACCTGCGCGCCCAAACACTCGCCACCATCGCCGCCGTCCGTGAATTACTGGAAAGCGGACAAACCCCACCGCCCGACTACGGCAAACGCTGCAAATCCTGCTCTCTGGTGGAAATCTGCCAGCCGGAGTTGTTGGGGAAACGGGATAGGAGTGTGGGGTATGTGGCGGGGTTGTTTTAGGAGTGAGTTGTAGATTTTTAGATAATATTTTTTTTTAAAAAACAGCTATAATTGGCTAAAATTTTCTTTTATAGACAGGTCATAATGTGATGAAACCTATTTTAAAATATCGTGGTGGAAAATCAAAAGAACTATCAGAAATTTTACCGTTTATTCCTAATTTCACGGGCAGATATATCGAGCCGTTTTTAGGTGGTGGAGCAATGTTTTTTGAGTTAGGAAAAAAGAATTCTATTATTAATGATATTAATGAAAATTTAATTTCTTTTTATGCTAATCTTCAGTCGCATCATCAACAAGTGCGCAAAGAACTGGAAGAATTGCAGTGCATTTATGAAAATAATAGGGAAAAATTTGAGTATTTAAAAAAATTAGCTCCCAATTTAAGAGTGCACGATGATAATGAAGACCTCTATTATAAAATGAGAGAAATGTTTAATGGTGATTTATTAATGGAATATAATCCAGCTACTATTTATTATTTTATTAATAAAACGTCTTATTCGGGGATGATTCGCCATAATGCACAAGGAAAGTTTAATGTACCTTATGGGAGGTATAAAAATTTTAATACTAAATTAATTACTGATGAGCATATTGAATTATTAAAAAATACAGATATTTATAATTATGATTATTCTGAAATTTTTAATAAAGCTAATTCTAATGATTTTATATTTTTAGATCCTCCATATGATTGTGTATTTAATGATTATGGAAATATAGAGATGGATAGTGGCTTTTCTGAAGAAATGCACCGAAAGTTAGCAGAAGATTTTAATAATTTGCATACTCCTGCTTTAATGGTTATTGGCAAAACATCATTAACAGAAGAGTTATATGGTTCTCGTATTGTTCACGAATACGAAAAATCGTACGCTGTAAATATTAGAAATCGTTTTAGATCAGAATCTAAACATATTTTAGTGAGGAATTAGAATGGCATCACTATCTAAAAGTAAGCATCTTTTTGGATTTACTTCACCGAGAACATTGGAGAAAATCATTCCCGAACTGAGGTTGTTAGATGAAAAATTTAAAGAGAAAAAATGGAATACACAAACACAGATTGAATTTTTTGATACTTTATTTTTATCTAATTTTTATGAAGGGGAGAAAAGACCAAAAAATCCAGCTTTAGCAGCTAGAGATCGAATTACACGTGCTCCCAAAGCACTTGGTTTTATTCAATTAACACCAGAGATTAACTTAACCAAAGCTGGCAAACAGCTTATTTCAGAGAAAAGATTAGATGAAATTTTTACCAAACAATTATTAAAATTTCAATTACCATCTCCTTACCATACTCAATCAAATGTCATTGAATTTAATGTTAAACCTTATTTAGAGTTGTTACGACTCATTAAGGAGTTGGGTTCTATTTCTAAGCTAGAAATAGCCTTATTTTTCTTACAACTAACAAACTTTAATAAATTTGATTTTATTAAAAATAAGATTCTTTCTTTTAGAGAGCGTAGAAAAGAAAAAAGAGCAAGTTGGAGAACTTTTGTTTCGGGTGAGTTTGTCGCAGAAATAAAAGAGATATTTCATTATGAGATTGTTAATAATCAATTTTACACACGAGAAAGTGAACACTCTACTTTTGAAAAATTCATAAAAACAAAAGAAAGTAATATGCGCGATTACGCAGATGCTTTTTTTAGATATATCCGTGCAACTGAGTTGGTTACAATTGACTCTAAAACTATGAGAATTAAGATTTCACCATCTAGAAAAGATGATGTGAATTTTATTTTGGAAAATATTGATAGACATCCAATGCATTTTGATAGTGTAAAGTCATTTCAAAATTACCTATTTGATCCTGAATCATTAAAACTATTTTCAGATAATAAAGATAGGCTAATTGATAAGATAAAATCTTTGTCAGTTGAACAAGTAGTATTAGAAAGTAAGACTATTGATGAGTTAAAAGACGATTTGGTTGTGTTAGAAACTGAGAAAAAGAAAAAATTTGTAAGCGATAATATAATTAAATTAAAAGAAAATAAATTAGATGATTTAAATGATATTTATCTTATGTTCAATAAAATTATTGATAAAGAAGTTCCCGATGCCCCATTGTTTCTTGAGTGGAATGTTTGGCGTGCTTTTGCTGCTTTAAATCACACTAAAGAAATTTCTGGGAATTTTATTTTTGATTTAGATGGCATGCCACTTAATACTGCTCCAGGAAATAAGCCGGATATTGAAATTAATTATGGGGATTTTTCCTGCATTATTGAAGTAACAATGTCTCGTGGTGAAACTCAATTTAATATGGAAGGTTCGTCTGTTCCCCGGCACTATGGTGATTTGGTCAATAAATTACAGCATAACAAAGCATATTGTTTTTTTATTGCACCTAAAATATCAGAAGCAACAAAGGCATTCTTTTTTAACCTGAATAAAGTGCATACTAAAAGGTATGGTGGAAAAACTAAAATTATTCCTATGGATTTATACAGTTTCATTGAATTTTTCCGAGTTGGAATTGTACAACAATTTTCACAAGTTTCTATTTTAGAAAACTGGTTGGAGCAACAATGGCTCTATAACCAAGATGCAGAAGATGAAGATATTTGGTTTAGACGGATTCAAGAAAGTATTCAAAATTGGATTTAAATATCTAATGGGCTAAAAATTTCCATTATTTATTGAGCCCGTTTGAAGAGCTAGTTACTTTTTCAGACTGTCTAAACTACGTTCAGAGGACGCAAGCGGAACACAGTTGCTATAAATAAGTGTAGATACTCCCTAAAACCTTTTAGGAAGGAATTTATAAAATTTTGATTTAAAAATAAAAAATATATTAAAAATACGAGGATTTCAACTATGCGCAAACTGCAAAACACGCTCTACATCACCACCCAAGGCAGCTATCTACATAAGGAGCGGGAGACGTTGGTGGTGGAGCAGGAGCGTAAGAAGGTGGCGCAGTTGCCGGTGCATTCCATCGGGCATATTTTCTGCTTTGGCAATGTGTTGGTGTCGCCGTTTCTGCTGGGGTTTTGCGGCGAAAATAATGTGAATTTGGTGTTTTTTACCGAAAACGGTCGTTTCTTGGGGCGGCTTCAGGGGCGGCAGAGCGGCAATGTGCTGTTGCGACGGGCGCAGTATCGGGTGTCGGAGCAAAATTCCGTACCGATTGAGCGCAATATCATTGCGGCAAAGATTCGGGTGAGCCGGAAACACGCAAGGGCGTGCGCTTTGAGCGGACGGTGAATGTGTCGGCGGATAAGCTGGGCATCAGCGGCATATTGGATTTGGTGGAAGTGGATACGAAAACAGGCCGTCTGAAACCCGTGGAATACAAACGTGGCAAGCCAAAACCCGACCCGATGGACGAAATCCAGCTTTGCGCCCAAGGCTTGTGCTTGGAAGAAATGACGGGGCAAACCGTCTCTGAGAGCGCACTGTGGTATATGCAAACCCGCCACCGCGTCCCCGTCGTGTTTTCAGACGGCCTACGCGCCCAAACCCTCGCAACTATAGCCGCCGTCCGCGAACTTTTAAACAGCGGACAAACCCCGCCGCCCGACTACGGCAAACGATGCAAAGCCTGCTCTCTGGTGGAAATCTGTCAGCTGGAGTTGTTGGCGAAACGGGATGGGAGTGTGGGATATGTGGAAGCGTTGTTTATTGTGTAAGAAAAAACCGCAGGTATTTGAAATCTGCGGTTTTTTGGTTTATAGCTTGCTGTCTTCGCTGTCCAAGAAACTTCTCAAACGGTCGCTTCTTGTCGGATGCCGCAGCTTGCGGAGTGCTTTTGCCTCGATTTGTCGGATGCGTTCGCGCGTTACGTCAAACTGTCTGCCGACTTCTTCCAGCGTGTGGTCGGTGTTCATATCGATGCCGAAACGCATACGCAGGACTTTTGCCTCACGCGGTGTCAGGCTTTCGAGGATTTCTTTGGTTACTTCGTGCAGGCTGGTGTACATTGCCGCATCGGCCGGCGCAACATTGTTGGCATCTTCGATGAAATCGCCCAAGTGCGAATCGTCGTCGTCGCCGATCGGGGTTTCCATCGAAATCGGCTCTTTGGCGATTTTCATGATTTTGCGGATTTTGTCTTCGGGCATCTGCATCAGTTCGGCAAGTTTGGCGGAATCGGGTTCTTCGCCGGTTTCTTGAAGGTGCTGGCGCGAGATGCGGTTCATCTTGTTGATGGTTTCAATCATATGTACCGGAATGCGGATGGTACGCGCCTGATCGGCAATCGAACGGGTGATTGCCTGACGGATCCACCAAGTTGCGTAGGTGGAGAATTTATAGCCTCTGCGGTATTCGAACTTATCGACCGCTTTCATCAAACCGATATTGCCTTCTTGAATCAAATCAAGGAACTGCAAGCCCCGGTTGGTGTATTTTTTGGCAATGGAAATCACCAGACGCAGGTTTGCCTGAATCATTTCCTGCTTGGCGGCTGCGGTTTCTTTTTCGCTCGACACCATATTTTTGTTGATTTCTTTCAACTCTTCGATGGAAATGCGGGTTTCTTTTTCCATATCCGCCAACTCGGTTTGTTTTTCGAGGATGGCGTGGCGGAAGCGGTCGAGTGCGTCGCTCCAAACCCTGCCTTTGGCGATTTCTTCTTCAATCCATTCCAGATTGGTGATTTCGGGCAGGAAGTTTTGGATGAAGTAGTCGCGTTCCATATGGACGCGGTCGAGGCAGATGTCGCGGATTTCGCGTTCGAGTTTGCGGATGTTTTCTACTTTCCCGCGCAGGCTGCTGCTGAGGCTGTCGATTTGGCGGGTGGCGAAACGGACTTCCAGCAGTTTGTTGGCAATCGCGTCGCGGTAGGCGAGATAGTCTTTGTGTCGGCTGTGGTGTTTTTCCAAACGGCCGATCATTTTTTTGTAGTCTTTTTCGATTTGGGCAAAGTGGCCGATGACTTTTTGTTTCAATTCGGCGAGATTGGCTGCCGAGATTTCATCCGCATCTTCTTCCGATTCTTCGTCGTCTTCGTTTTCGTCCGAATTGTCGTTGGAAGGTTTCTCGGGCACTGTGGTTTCCAAGTGTCCCAAGCCCAATTCGTTGAGCAATACTTCATTCGGGTCGATAATGGCTTCTACGACTTCGTCGACACGGATTTCGTCTTTGCGGATTTTTTCGATGAGTTCCAAGATTTCCGCAATGGACCCCGGGCAGGCGGAGATGGCCTGAACCATATTTTTCAGGGCGTTTTCGATTTTTTTGGCGATGATGATTTCGTCTTCGCGGGTCAGCAGGTCGACCTGTCCCATTTCGCGCATATACATACGGACGGGGTCGGTCGTCCTGCCGAACTCGGAATCTGCACTGGAAAGGGCGGCCTCGGCTTCTTCGACGGCATCATCGTCGGTAACGGCGGCATTGTCGCTTAACAATATGTCTTCCGCATCGGGGGCGTGTTCGGTAACTTGGATGCCCAAACCGGAAATCATGCTGACGATGTTGTCGATTTGATCGGCATCGGACATATCGTCTGGCAGGGCGTCGTTGATTTCGGAGTAGGTGATGTAGCCGCGTTCTTTGCCCATAATGATGAGTTGGCGCAGGCGCGCGCGTTGTTCCTCAATCGTCAGGGGGCGGGCATCGTCTTGGTATTCTTCGTGATTTTGGTTTTTGGACATTGTCTGCTTTCTGTTGGTAAGGTGCCGACGGTTTGCGTTTGGACGCACCTGAAGGCGTGGCAGAGCGGGTACTCTGATGCCGTCTGAAGGCTTTTTGGGATGGGTGTTCTGCAGGTGTTGTTGTTGCAGCCGGTGCGAATGCTTTTCAGACGGCATAACGGTTTACGGGTGGCGGAATCCGCCGGTCAATTTTGTTTTGCGGTCAGCAGCGACAGTAAAAGTTTTTTCTCGCTTTCATTTAAGCCGGATTGCAGGCTTTTTTGTTTTAATGTTTCGATTTGGCTGTATTTTAACTCATTGAGCAGTTTTTTGATGCCGATTTGGAAGTTTTCGCAATCTTCTTCGCCGCTGCCTTCCATTTCTTCCGATTGAAGGACCGACCGGAAGATGCGGTTGATTGTTTCTTCGTAGGGCGAACCGCGCATATGTTCCAAAACCTGTGCGGTTGCCGGCACGGAAGGATGGTTTTTAATGGTTTCGGCGAGGTTGGCAAGGCAGGCGAAATCGCCGTCCAACGCCAGATAATCGGGCAGGTCTATATATGCAGCCCAATCCGGATTTATCAAGAGGCTGCGGATTTGCCGTTGCACCAATGTCGGCATAACGGGCTGTTTGACGGAAATCGGGGGCAGTTTGTAGCTTTTTTGTTTGACGTGCCGCTTCGGCGCTTCCTGTCCCAACAGTTGGGCGAGGTCGTCGGGGTCGATGCCGATCAGCTCGCTAAGCCGTTGTTTTAACAAATAAGCCAATGTCGGCGCGGTAATCTGCGCCAAAAGCGGCGAACTGGTTTTCACCAATTCTGCTTTGCCTTCTTGCGTATTGAGGTTGAGGCCGTCTGAAAGATGTTCCCAGAAATATTCTGACAGCGGCTTGCTTTGGTTTAACAAGGCATCTTCAAACTGCGTCTTGCCGTAGGCGCGGATGTAGCTGTCTGGGTCGTGTTCTTCGGGTAAGAATAGAAAATGCAGCGATTTATCGTCTTTTAATTGCGGCAACGCATTTTCCAGCGCGCGCCAAGCCGCTTTACGTCCCGCGCTGTCACCATCAAAACAAAAATAAATACTGTCTGCCTGACGCATCAGGATTTTGACGTGTTCCGCCGTCGTTGCCGTACCCAAAGCCGCCACGCCGTAGCCGACGCCGAACTGCGCCAATGCGACCACGTCCATGTAGCCTTCGACCACCAAAATCCGTCCGGCCTCTTTTATGGCAGCACGCCCTTCATATAGTCCGTAAAGGTTTTTCCCCTTATCAAACAAAGGCGTATCAGGCGAGTTCAAATATTTCGGTTTCGAGTCGTCCAACACTCTGCCGCCAAATCCGATGACCTGCCCACGCGGATTACGGATAGGGAACATAATCCGATGGCGAAAGCGGTCGTAATGTTTGCCTTCGTTGTCGATGACCATGCCCGTATCCACCAATGCAGTATTCGGATAGGGTTGGAACACTTGCGCCAAAGGTTGCCAGCCGTCAGGCGCATAGCCCAAACCATAATGCGCGATAACTTCCGCACTCAAACCGCGTTTATCCAAATAGGCCTTCGCAGCAGGATTAAATTTCAACTGTTGCGCATAAAAATCCGCTGCCGCTGCCGTTGTTTCTTCCAAAGTCTGCTGTTTTTTCTTACGTTCGGCACGGATTTCGGGATTGTCTTCCTGCCCACGAACTTTAGGCACCGTCATGCCGACGCGATCAGCCAAAAACTGCACCGCCTCCGGAAACGACAGCCCCTGATGTTCCATCACAAAACCAATCGCCGAACCATGCGCCCCGCAACTGAAACAATGGTAAAACTGCTTGGTTGGACTGACCGAAAACGACGGCGTTTTTTCCTTGTGGAACGGGCAACACGCCATATAGTTCGCCCCGCCTTTTTTCAGCGGAACCTGCTCGTCGATAATATCGACAATATCGACTTTGGCTAGAAGTTCGTCAATGAAGTCGGATGGAATCATAGTTCGGCGGGGCGGATGCCTGTTTTTAGTTCGGATGGTATCAAATCAGGAGTTTTCGGATTGTCGGTCGGATACGGCGATTTAGGCAAAATGCCGTCTGAAGCTGGAAACCGGATGTTCAGACGGCATTTGCGTTCAAACGCTTAAGCCAATTTGCCGTGGCATTGTTTGTATTTCAAACCGCTGCCGCAGGGGCAGGGGTCGTTGCGGTGGACGATTTGCCCCTGCGCTTCCAAGGCTTCGGGGCTGAAATCCGTCCCATCGGGATTAAAGGCTTCGGTAACCAGATCGGTTTGCGACTGACCCAAAAGTTCTTCCATATCGGGCGATTCGGAATGGATGGACTGGATGTTGCCGACGGGTTGCTCTTCAACCGCCGCGACAGGGTTTTGTTCGATTTGAACCGAAGTAAGCAGGGAGGCGATATGGAATTTGATGCCGTTCCACAGGTCTTGGAACATGGTAAAGGCTTCGCGTTTGTATTCCTGCTTCGGATTTTTCTGGGCATAGCTGCGAAGGTGGATGCCTTGGCGCAGGTAGTCCATAGCGGCGAGGTGTTCGCGCCATTGGTTGTCGATGACCTGCAACATCACGTTGCGCTCGAAATCGGCCATTGCCTGCTTGCCGACCAGTTCGGTTTTGGCGGCATATTCGTTTTCGATGCGCTCGATCAGGCGTTCTTTGATATCTTGACCGTCAATTGTATTGTCTGCTTTCAGCCAGGATTGGATGTCTTCGTGCAGTCTGAATTCGGCAGCCAGACGGTTCTCCAAAGTTGGGATGTCCCATTGTTCTTCCATGCTGTCGGGCGGCATATAGGTATCCACGAGGTCGCTGACGACATCAGAACGGATTTCCTTCATCAGGTCGCTGATGTCTTTGCTGGTCAGAATTTCGTTGCGCTGGCTGTAAATGACTTTGCGTTGTTCGTTGGCAACGTCGTCGTATTCCAAAACCTGTTTGCGCATATCGAAGTTTCTGCCTTCGACTTTGCGTTGCGCCCCTTCGATTTGGCGCGTCAGCAGGTTGTGCTCGATGGCAACGCCGCGTTCGGGGGCGAGGCGGTTGAGGATGGTGGCGGCGCGGTCGAGTGCGAAGAGGCGCAGCAGCGGATCTTCAAACGAAAGGTAGAAACGGCTGGATCCGGGGTCGCCCTGACGGCCGGAGCGTCCGCGCAATTGGTTGTCGATACGGCGGCTTTCGTGCCGCTCCGTACCGATGATGTGCAGGCCGCCTGCTTCCATAACCTTGTCGTGTTCTGCCTGCCAGCCGTTTTCGAGTGCGGCGATTTGTGCCTGTTTCTCTTCGTCGCTCAAGGTTTCGTCGGCGCGGATGGCATCGGTTTGGTGCTTCAGGTTGCCGCCTAAAACGATATCCGTACCGCGTCCCGCCATATTGGTGGCAACGGTGATCGCGCCGACTTTGCCTGCTTGGGCGACAATCAGGGCTTCGCGTTCGTGTTCTTTGGCGTTGAGGACGTTGTGCGGCAGTCCGGCTTTTTGCAGAAGGTGGGAAACCAGTTCGGAGTTTTCGATGCTGGTCGTGCCGACGAGGACGGGCTGCCCGCGTTTGTGGCATTCCTCGATGTCTTTGACGACGGCTTCGAATTTTTCTTCGGCGGAACGGAAAATCTGGTCGTTGAAGTCTTTGCGCTGTACGGGGCGGTTGGTCGGGATGATGACGGTTTCGAGGTTATAAATGCTTTGGAACTCGAAAGCCTCGGTATCTGCCGTACCGGTCATACCGGAGAGCTTGGTGTACAGGCGGAAATAGTTTTGGAAGGTGATGGAGGCGAGGGTTTGGTTTTCGCGTTTGATTTCCACGCCTTCTTTGGCTTCCACGGCTTGATGCAGGCCTTCGGACCAGCGGCGGCCGGACATCAGACGGCCTGTAAATTCGTCAACGATGACGATTTCGCCGTCTTGGATAACGTAATGTTGGTCTTTGTGGAATAACGTATGCGCGCGCAATGCCGCCATAAGGTGGTGCATCAGGGCGATGTTGGCGGCAGAATAGAGCGAGTCGTTTTCTGCCAGCAATCCCATTTGGGTCAGAATCTGCTCGGCGTGTTCGTGGCCGGCTTCGCTCAGGATGACCTGGTGCGCCTTTTCATCTACCCAGTAGTCGCCTTCGCCTTCTTCTGTCTCTTGGCGGACGAGGTGGGGCGGGACGGTGTTCATGATTTGGTACAACTGGATGTTGTCGTCTGCCTGGCCGGAGATAATCAGCGGAGTGCGCGCTTCGTCAATCAAGATGGAATCCACTTCATCGACAACGGCAAAATTCAATTCGCGCTGCACTTTGTCGTATTGGTCGGTTACCATATTGTCGCGCAGGTAGTCGAAGCCGAATTCGTTGTTCGTACCGTAGGTAATGTCGGCGGCGTAGGCGTTTTGACGGTCGAACGGCTGCATATCTGAAATAATCACGCCGACGGTCAGGCCGAGGAAATTGTAGAGCGGCTCCATGATGCCCGCATCGCGTGAGGCAAGGTAGTCGTTGACGGTTACGACGTGTACGCCTTTGCCGGCAAGTGCGTTGAGATAGACGGCGAGGGTGGCGACCAGGGTTTTACCTTCGCCGGTACGCATTTCGGCGATTTTACCGTTGTGTAGCACCATGCCGCCGATCAGTTGCACGTCGAAGTGGCGCATGCCGAGCACGCGGCGGGATGCTTCGCGGCAGACGGCGAAGGCTTCGACCAAGATGTCGTCCAGAGTCTGTCCGTCGGCCAGGCGTTGTTTGAATTCGGCTGTTTTGGCCTGTAAATCCGCATCGCTCAAGGCTTTCATTTGTTCTTCGAGTGCGTTGATTTTGACAACGGATTTGCGGTATTGTTTGAGCAGCCTATCGTTGCGGCTGCCGAAAATTTTCTTAGCGATGTTTGTCAGCATGAATAATTCCTACGCCTGATATAATAGTGGGCGAAAACGTAATTTTAACACAAGCGGTTGCGTAAAGTGCTAATGCCGTCTGAAATAAAGGCGCGTTTGCGGTATTTCAATCTTTTGGGGTGTGCGTTTTATGAATCTGGAACATCTGGGCAGGCAGGATTCACTGCTTTCGGAGCTTTTGAAACAGGCGGGGAAATGGCGACGTTTGGATGCTGCGGTAAAAAAATTGCTTCCTCCTAATCTGCATCCGCACTTTCAGACGGCATGCATCGAAGATGGAAGGCTTATCCTTTTGGCGGCAAACAATATGGCGGCATCGCGTTTGAAGATGATTGTGCCGTCGGTTCTGCCGCAATTGGCCGGTTTGGATGAGGCAATACGGTCTGTTTCGGTTAAGGTTGTACCGAAGCCGGAAAGCCGGCCGAAAACGAATAATTTACACTTGAGTAAAGCTGCATTGGAAAGTTTTGATTCGGCAGCAGCCAGGCTGGAAAAGCGACATCCTGAATTGGCAGAAGCTTTGGCGGAATTGGTCAGGAAACACGGTGCATAAAATTTACTTTCGGAGAATTGTAAATTTCAGTTAATTTGTGAAGTAAATTAGTGGTTAATCTAATACTAAATATATAGTCTCAAGGTGAGTCTTTCTGGTTTTTAGGTAAACCGGTGTAAACTTATAAACAGGCTTTGATTTCAAGTAAAGTTTGTAGCAAAATACCGTACTGAGACATCTGTTTATGCAATCGTTGCCATGCTTTTTTAAGGTTTGTTAATATCGGTTGCATTTTAATTTTCGTAAAATTTAACACAATTTCATCAATTGGAGATTTGTTATGAAAGCTTATCTGGCTCTGATTTCTGCTGCCGTTATCGGTTTGGCTGCCTGCTCTCAAGAACCTGCTGCACCTGCTGCCGAGGCTCCTGCAGCTTCTGAGGCTCCTGCCGCTGAAGCACCTGCAGCCTCTGAGGCTGCACCGGCTGATGCCGCAGCCGCACCTGCCGCCGGCAACTGTGCAACTACTGTTGAAGCCAACGACAATATGCAGTTCAACACCAAAGACATCCAAGTCAGCAAGGCTTGTAAAGAGTTCACCATCACTCTGAAACATACCGGTACGCAACCCAAAGCCAGCATGGGTCACAACCTCGTGATTGCCAAAGCTGAAGACATGGACGGCGTATTTAAAGACGGCGTAGGTGCTGCCGATACCGATTATGTTAAACCTGATGATGCACGCGTTGTTGCCCACACCAAACTGATTGGCGGCGGCGAAGAAGCTTCCCTGACTCTGGATCCTGCTAAATTGGTCGGCGGCGAATATAAATTCGCTTGTACCTTCCCAGGTCACGGTGCTTTGATGAACGGTAAAGTTACTTTGGTTGACTAATCCGTCTAAAGCTTGAAAACAGACAGCCTGCCTTGCGCAGGCTGTTTTGTTATAATCTGGAAACGTTAATTTAAGAATAAAACCTAAAAACCATGAATCCGTTTGAAACCAAAAGCGTTACCTTTGCCGAACCGATTGAAATGCTGTATGCCTGCCACGGCAAAGTGCGCCGTTTCTGCGGACAAGTCGCCATGCTGTCGGACTATATCGCCGAAAACGGCTGCAATCAGATTGTTTTGCAAACCATCCGCCAAATCGCCCAGTATTTTAATGTTGCCGCGCCGCTGCACCATGAAGACGAAGAAGAAAACTTTTTCCCGCTCCTGCTGCAATATGCGCCGCAAGCCCAAGAAAGTGTGAATGAGCTTTTGCACCAACATGTAAGCCTACATGGCAACTGGGATGCTGTGGCTGCCGAATTTGCCAAACTCGAAGCAGACAATGCCTATATCCCCGATGCGGAAGCGTTCAAACGTTTTGTGGCGGGATATGATGTGCATCTGGCGATTGAAGAGCCTTTGTTCGACATGGGCAAAACGTTTATTCCTAAAGAAAAACTGACCGAAATCGGCGAAATCATGGCGGCGCGCAGGCGCAGATAAGGTCGTTTGCAGATTGCCGTTTCTTCAAATAAAGGTTGTCTTAAAACTTGAAAACAGAGTTTCAGGCGACCCCAGTATCCCCGTAACACAACCACGTCGTCTGAAAAGGAAGCCAATCATGCTGACCCCGAAAAGCTGCGATTTGTTCAATATCCCGTTTTTCCAGTTTGCCCAGCTCAAGAAATACCAGCCCGAAAGCATTCCGCAAATTAAGGCCGACTATAAAGAAAACTGGCAGGTATGGCAGCAGCTGATACAGCAGGTCGCCGCAGATTTGGGCGAACCTTTCGCCCCGCCGCATATCGAACGCTGGTGTAACGGCTGGCAGGTTCGCGCCCATTTCTTTGCCTATTTTAAATACGCCCAATACAAAAACTCTGCCGCCATCCTGTCGATACTACTTAACCGCCGCCGTCTGAGTGTCAGCTTGGATTGGCACTGCTACAAAGCCGACGTGTCGCCGATTGCTCTGCCCGATTACAACCGATGGCTGGATAATTTTGACACTGAAAAATACGCCGCATTCGATATGTGGCACGGCGCGGAAAGCGAATACGACGACTACCGCACTGTCGCGCAGCAAAATGAATCCGACCGAAGGTTGCAAAACGACGAAGACTTTTTCTGCATCGGCAAACACATCGAACGCAACGATTTGGGCAAACAAAATGTAGCGAAATGGATAGCCGAAACGGTGGAAGACTTGCTGCCGCTTTACGAAGCGTGTCATGGTGCTTGACCTGAAGAACCCGCTTCGCTATCGTTAGCCCGTTTCATTCAACATCAAATGCCGTCTGAAACTCCGTTCAGACGGCATCTCAAACAGAAAAGCCGAAAAATGACCGAAACCCGATCCCTAGAACTCGCCAAAGAATTGATTGCCCGACCGTCCGTTACGCCGGATGACCAAAATTGCCAAAAACTCCTTGCCGAACGCCTGCACAAAATCGGTTTTGCGGCTGAAGAACTCCATTTCGGAGACACCAAAAACATCTGGTTGCGACGCGGCACGAAAACTCCCGTCGTCTGTTTTGCAGGGCATACCGACGTTGTGCCGACGGGCCCCGTTGAAAAATGGGATTCGCCCCCGTTCGAGCCGGCCGAGCGCGACGGAAGATTATACGGGCGCGGCGCGGCGGATATGAAAACCGGCATCGCCTGCTTCGTTACCGCCTGCGAACGCTTCGTTGCCGAACATCCCGACCACCAAGGCAGCATCGCGCTTCTGATTACTTCCGACGAAGAGGGCGATGCGCTGGATGGTACGACCAAAGTCGTCGATGTGTTGAAAGCGCGCGACGAGCTTATCGACTATTGCATCGTCGGCGAACCGACCACCGTGGACAAATTGGGCGATATGATTAAAAACGGCCGGCGCGGCTCGCTGTCGGGCAACCTGACCGTCAAAGGCAAGCAAGGACATATCGCCTATCCGCATTTGGCAATCAATCCCGTGCATACTTTTGCCCCGGCCTTGTTAGAGCTGACGCAGGAAGTCTGGGACGAAGGCAACGAATACTTCCCGCCGACCAGCTTCCAGATTTCCAATATCAACGGCGGCACAGGCGCGACCAACGTCATTCCGGGCGAGCTGGACGTCAAATTCAATTTCCGCTTCTCCACCGAGTCCACCGAAGCAGGGCTGAAACAACGTGTCCACGCCATTTTGGACAAACACGGCGTGCAATACGATTTGCAGTGGTCGTGTTCGGGCCAGCCCTTCCTGACCCACGCGGGCAAACTGACTGATGTCGCACGCGCCGCCATTGTCGAAACCTGCGGCGTAGAGACCGAATTGTCCACCACCGGCGGCACTTCTGACGGCCGCTTCATTAAAGCCATTGCGAAAGAACTCATCGAATTAGGCCCGTCCAATGCCACCATCCACCAAATCAACGAAAACGTGCGGCTGGACGATATTCCGAAGCTGTCAGCGGTGTATGAGGGGATATTGGCGCGGTTGTTGGCTGGAAATGCCGTCTGAAAAGAAGATGGGCTGTCGGATATGGATGTCCGACCATTTGATTAGGTCTAACGTGAGTTTGAGGCAACACATTGATTTTTATGTAGAGCGATTTATTTGAACGGCAATCCATTCCCTCTCCCGTGGGAGAGGGCTAGGGAGAGGGCATTGGGGCGGTAACGGAAATATTGTCTGTATCTGCCCCGTTTTACTCTCTCCCCGAGCCTCCCCCATAGGGGAGAGGCCAAGTTGCAGGTACGCCGACGGAATATGGTTGAAACCCGGCCATTCGGGGCGGTGGGATTTTGGTTTATTTTTGGGAAGTAACCCCTTCCAAATCAGGGTAAACAGGGCTGCGCCTTATGTGCGGCCCTGTGTGTTGAAACATTGAGGAAGATAACCGTGCCGTCAAATTACTTTCATACGCGCGAACGATTGGGTGCTTTGGGCGGCATCGTGCAACACCATACCGCCTTGTACCGCAGCGTGGCGGTATATGAACCGGCTGTGCTTATCGTGCGGCGCGGATGCAAGAAGCTGCGGTGGGCGGGGCGCGAATTGAGGATTGCGGCGGGTGAGGCGGTCGCGTTGGCAGGCGGACAGACGTTTGATGTCATCAATATTCCCGATTCAGACGGCCTCTATCAGGCGCAATGGATTGCTTTCGAACAGGAAACCGTAGAAAGGTTTGCCGCACAATACGGGACAGCGCAGGCAGTGTGCGATGCGGTGAAGCTGCCGCACCTCGGGCGTATGGGCGCGGCGTTTGATTATGCGGCTGCGGTACTGGCGGATGAAGAAGTGCCGCACAATGCGGCAGAGGCTGCGCTTTGCGGCGTGTTGGCGTGGTTGCAGCATGACGGCATCGGTTTTGCCGTGTACGAAGGCGTCAACCTGATGCGGCAAATCCGCAAACTGATTACCGCCGATATGGCTGCGGACTGGTCGTCGGCGATGCTGGCGCAGCGGCTTAATTGCAGCGAGGCCGCGTTGCGGCGGCGGTTGGCGAGGCAGGACACGAATTTCCGTACGCTGCTGACGGATGTACGCATGATGCGCGCGCTGACGCTGTTGCAGGTTACGCAATGGCCGGTGGCGCAGATTGCCGGCGCGGTCGGCTATGACTGCCCGTCCCGTTTCAGCGCGCGATTCAAAGAGCGGTTCGGTTGCGTACCGTCGGCGGTCCGCTCGAAAGCGGAGCCGACGGCATATCGGCGCACGGTGCAGGTCAGCGTCGGTGTTCGACCGTGAATTTTGCTTCGCCCAAGCTGTTTGCCTTAGTGAAGAAACCGACCAGCGCGGGTGTGGATTCGGCGGTGATGTTCGGCAGCTTGGCGACTTTTAGCGCGGTGAGCGTGAATTCGTAGCGGTGTTTCCTGCCTTCGGGCGGACACGCGCCGCCGTAGCCCGGCGTGCCGAAGTCTGTGCGGGTTTGCAGCGCGCCTTTGGGCAGCCTGCCGCCTTGCGCGGTAATGCCTGCGGGCAGGCGGCGGACATCGGCGGGAATGTCGGCGACCACCCAATGCATCCAGCCCAGGCCGGTCGGCGCGTCTTTATCGTAAACGGTCAGGACGAAACTTTTTGTCCCTGCGGGCGGATTTTTCCACGACAGCGCGGGCGAAGCATTGCCGCCCGAACAGCCAAAGCCGTAAGGCGCGCTCAAAAGCTGGTTTTGCGTGAAGCCGCCGTCTTTGGACGGGTTGTCGAATTGCAGCGTGAATGCGCCCCCGGCAAGGGCAGCAGTTGAAAAAGCCAGCAGTACGGCGGAGAGGATGCGGGTTTGCATAGATGATTCCTTTGCTTGATGAATAAGTGGATTCATTATAGGCTGTCAAAGGCGGCAGGAATGTGTCGAAACGGTTGGATGATGTGCCGAAATGCGCAAATGCAAAAATCGTGGTTTCAGACGAGCCTTTGAAGGCCGTCTGAAATCTTTAATTCCTTTCCCTGAGGCTTTAGAAACATCGAATATTTAGGAATTGCCGCAACCCAACCCTCAAGATTTCCGTCGTAGCCCGTTCCTGCATCGGCGTGCGGGAATGGCGAAAATTGGGGATTTCGCCGTCAAATCCATGATAGGGATACGGAGCAAACAAATGATTACCCTGCCTTCCTTAAACAATCTGCCGTCAAAATGGGATGAAATCCGCCATTGGCTCGAAACCCAAGTTTTTGAGTGTGAAGTCATGCCGTATCCCAATCTGACGGAACACGAAGCCAAACAGTTCGAGCAGGATTTTATCGACCGTATCGGCTGTGCGCCTGAAGAATATGTCCGTATCCGCCGCGCCATCCGTTTGTTGGAAGCACGTTATCCCGACAGCTTGAACGAGCTGGTGTGTGCCGCCATTGCCACGCCTTTGGGCGAGATGCTGGCGGTGTTCGGCAGTAGGGGTTTGTGTCTGCTGGAGTTTGTCGGACAGAAGCATTTGGAACAGGAAATTACCGCCGTCCAAAAAGCTTTGAGCGGGCAGTTTGTGTTTCGGGAAGATGAGCGAACGCAACTTCTGCGGCAGGAATTGGATTTGTATTTCCAATGCCGTCTGAAAACCTTTGCCACGCCCTTGGAAATGATTGGTACGGCGTTTCAAAAACAGGCGTGGGACACGCTTTTGGCGATTCCTTACGGCGAAACGCGCAGCTACAAGGAGCAGGCGCAGAGTTTGGGCAACCCCAAAGCCGTCCGCGCCGTTGCCGCCGCCAACGGGCAGAACAAAGTGTCCATTCTGATTCCCTGCCACCGCGTCATCGGCAGCGACGGCAAACTGACCGGCTACGCAGGCGGGTTGAACCGCAAACAGTTTTTACTGGCTTTGGAACGCGGCGAAGTTCAGACGGCATTGTTTTGACGGGAGCGGCGGACAACGGGGCTTGAGGGGTTCAAGCCCCGTCCGCCTTTCAGACGGCATCGGAGGTTTTTTCCGCCCCCGTTTGGCTTTGTGCCGCCTGATACAGGTAAACGGTTGCCAACGGCGGTACGGTTACGGACAGGGAATTTGGTTTGCCGTGCGACCAAACTTCTTCCGTTTCCAATGTTGCGCCGGCAGAAACGCCGCTGCCTTTGTAATGCAGGCCGTCTGAATTGAGGATTTCGCGGTATCCGCCGGCGGAATTCACACCGAAGCGGTAGCCTTCGCGCACCACAGGCGTGAAGTTGCTGATGACGATGACGCGGTTGCCTTCGCGGTCGCGTCGCTCGAAGACGAAGACGGAGTTGTCGCCGTCGTCGGCAACCAGCCACTCGAAGCCTTCCGGCCATTGGTCTAATTGGTAAAGCGGCGCGGTGTCTTTATAGACGCGGTTCAAATCGCGCACGAAGTCTTGTACGCCTTTGTGCCGGCCGCCTTCTTGTTCGAGTAAAAACCAATCCAGTCCTTCGTTGTAGTTCCACTCTCTGCCTTGCGCGAACTCGTTGCCCATAAACAAGAGTTTTTTACCGGGGAAGCCGTACATAAAGCCGTAGTAGGCGCGCAGGTTGGCGAATTGCTGCCAACAGTCGCCGGGCATCCGTCCGAGCAGTGAGCGTTTGCCATGCACGACTTCGTCGTGCGACAGGGGCAGCACAAAGTTTTCGCTGTACTGGTACATCATGCCGAAGGTCATTTTATTGTGGTGGTATTTGCGGTTGATGGGGTCTTCCATCATGTAGCGCAGGGTGTCGTTCATCCAGCCCATATTCCATTTGAAGCTGAAGTTCAAACCCTCTTGACGGGTTACGTTGGCAAATGATGTGGATTCTTCGGCAATTTCGGCGGCAGCCGGAACTTCCTTTTTCAACATCGTATTGGTGTCGCGCAGGAAAGCGATGGCTTCGAGGTTTTCATGACCGCCGTATTGGTTGGGTATCCACTCGCCGTCTTTGCGTGAGTAGTTGCGGTAAATCATCGAAGCCACTGCATCCACGCGGATGCCGTCGAAGCCGAAGCGTTCTATCCAATACAGGGCGTTGCCTTGCAGGAAATTTTTGACTTCGTTCCTGCCGAAGTTGTAAATCAGGGTGTTCCAGTCTTGGTGGAAACCTTCGCGGGGGTCGGCGTGTTCGTACAATGCCGTGCCGTCGAATTTGGCAAGCCCGTGGTCGTCGGTGGGGAAGTGTCCGACCACCCAGTCGAGGATGACACCGATGCCTTCGTCGTGGGCGGCTTTAATCAGGGCGCGCAATTCGTCGGGCGAACCGAAACGACTGGTCGGCGCATACAATCCGGTCGCCTGATAGCCCCACGAGCCGTCAAACGGATATTCGGAAACGGGCAGGAATTCGATGTGGGTAAAGCCCATGTCTTTTACGTAGGCGATCAGTTCTTTGGCAAGCTCTTCGTAAGTCAGCCAGAAGTTGTTTTCGGGATTGCGTTTCCACGAACCCAAATGCACTTCATAAATGCTGATGGGCGCGTCAACGGCGTTGGCGCGGGCGCGGAAGTCGGGGGCTTCGACTTTTTCCGGCAAACCGCGCACGACAGATGCCGTATTCGGACGCAACTCCGCACCGAAGGCATACGGGTCGGCTTTTTGCCGCACATTGCCGCCGGCATCGCGGATTTCAAATTTGTAGAGGGCATTGGGTTTGACGGCGGGGATGAAGATGTCCCAAATGCCGTTGTCGCGGTGGAAACGCATCACATGGCGGCGGCCGTCCCAGTTATTGAACTCGCCGATGACAGACACGCGCTGCGCGTTTGGCGCCCATACGGCAAAGCTCACGCCTTTCACGCCATCCACTTCGGCAAAATGCGCGCCCAAAGTTTCATAAGGACGCAGGTGTCTGCCTTCCGCCAACAGCCAAGAATCCATTTCTTTCAATGCCGACGGGAAGCGGTAGGGGTCTTCTTCGCGCACGGGGTTGCCGTTTCCGCCGTAATAGACGTTCAGCGCGTAATCGGGCGCATTATCGGGCAGTACGGCGACAAAGAATCCGCGCCCATCGATTTTTTCAGACGGCACAATCAGTCCGCCGCTTTCACGGTCGACAATATCTACTGCCGAAGCGTCGGGAATCAGCGTGCGCACGACTTCGCCGCCTTCGGCAAGGCGGTGCCGTCCCAAATAGGCGAATACGTCGCCGTGGGCCGCAAAAAACAGGCTGTCAACCATGTCGCGTTCGGCTTGGTCGGGTTGGCGGTAGGAAAGGGTTGGGCAGTTCTTTTTCATACGGACTCCGTCAATCATGGCAAGTTGGGCGGTCATGGTTCGGCAATCTGCAAAGTCTTCCAGCGCGACGGGCATTTTGCGCGCCCAGTTGGGATAACCCTCGGCAACGCCCGGCACATTCAGGTTGTCGCCCACGCCCAGCAGGTTTTCCAGTTGCACCGCATACAGCCTGCTGCGGCTCATCGCGGCATATTTGTGGATGGCGGACATCAGCCTTTCCGTCATTTCAGACGGCATTGTGCTGTCTTTGTCCAAACAGCCGCATTGTTTAAGCTTGTCGAACAGGTCTGCCTTGTCGTGTTCGCGCGCTTCTAATGCCGTCTGAAAAGTTTCCGCATCGGGAATCGTGCCTAGGCGGAACATCCAATCCAAATCCTTGCCCGTCCAATAACCCGCCAAAGGCGCGACATCGTGCGTGCTGACGACCGTAATTGCCTGTTCGGGATATTCATCGGGCAATTCAAAGGCGTGCCTGCCTTTGCTGAAATACACGACCTTATAAGAAAACACCTGATAACGGTTCAACAAATCACGCACCCGGTCGGGCACCGTCCCCAAATCCTCGCCGATGACGATGCAGCGGTTGCGCCGGCTTTCCAAAGCTAAAATGGCAAACATCACGTCCGCGTCGTAATGCACATACGCGCCGAAATCCGCCGTCCCGCCCGCAATCCACCACAGGCGGTACAAAGCCATCACATGATCGATACGCAAGATGCCGTAAAGCCGCATATTTTCACGCAGCAACCGGGCGAACTTCTCATAACCCGTGTGCTTCAGCATCATCGGATTGAGCGGCGGCAAATCCCAGTTTTGCCCCGTCGGGCACAAAGGATCGGGCGGCGCGCCGACAGACATATCCATACAATAATCTTGGCGGTTTAACCAAGTGTCCGCGCCGCCGCGCGCCACGCCGACCGCCAAATCGCCGTAAATCCCCAACTTGATGCCGAGTCTGACCGCCGTTTCCTGCACTTTGTACCATTGTTCCGCGCAAAGCCATTGCAGCCACATATGAAAACGGATGTCGTGTCCGTAGTTGGCGGCAAAGTTTTTGACGGCTTCGCCGTCGGGGTCGTGAAACTCGGCAGACCAGGATTGCCAGCCTATGCCGTCGCAGCCGCCGTAATATTGGTCGAGGGCTTCAAACAGCCCGAATCCCGACAGTGCCGCTCCTTTTTCTTCCGCAAATGCGGCAAAAGCCGCACGTTCCTTTTGGGCGGCTTCGCACGGTTCGGTTTCAAATGCTTGGAATGCCGCCTGAAGAGCTTCGCGTTTGAACGCCCAAACCGCCGTGTAGGTTACGGTATCGGTAATCCGCAGTGCGGCAATGCGCCGCTGCATTTTTTCTTGGGCAAAACGGTTTTTCAGGGTTTCGCTGTAGGAAAACGCCCCGACTTTTTCCACATCCAGATAAATCGGATTGAGCCATTCGCGCGAAGACGGGCTGTACGGGCTGGCAAAGGCGGGCTTGGCACTGAAAAGCGCGTGCAGCGGATTGATGCCGACGAAATCCAGCTTTTTCTCTGCCGCATAAGTCATCAGGTTCTGTAAATCGGTAAAATCCCCGATGCCCCAGTTCCGTTGTGAACGCAGGCTGTACAGATGCACCGTCAGCCCGTTCATTCTTGCGCCGCCGTTTGGTTCGGGCGGCCGGTAAACCGATTGCGGTGCGACAATCAGACGGATTTTTCCGGCAGCGCACGAAAGGGTGTAGTAGCCGCAGGAAAGATCGGGCAGGGCGAGTCGGTATGTGCCGTGGTCGTCGCGGCTGAGGGGTAAAAGCCGATGTGTGCCGTTTTCATCTTCCAAAACGGTTTCCGTTTCGTCCGACCATGCGGACGGCAGGGTCAGATTTTCGCATCCGTGTTCGCGGGCTGCCAGCGTGTCGAGATAAATGCCGTCTGAAACACCGTCTTTCTGCAAGGTGTCGGCTATCGTTTCCCATACCTCTGGCGGTGTAGCGCGATATACGCCGCCGATGTCGTGAAACCCCAAGCTGATGCCCAAAGCAGAGGCCTGCTGTTCCGATGCGGTATCCATCTTGTAGTCCTGTCTGTTGTCCGTAATCTCAAGGCGTAATCTTAATATAAATACGGAATGATGACGGCTGTAATTGTGTGTAACGGCGGTTTCTTTCATATTGTTTGACTTGAACCAATATGCCGTCTGAAGCCGGTTTTCCCGTTCAGACGGCATATTTGGCTAAATATCTTTTCCATTCATATATTTGTAGTTTTGTTACCCGTTTGGACAAAATTAAGGATTGACACATTTTTTGCGGACGCTATAATACGCCCCATTCCCCGATAGCTCAGTCGGTAGAGCGACGGACTGTTAATCCGCAGGTCCCTGGTTCGAGCCCAGGTCGGGGAGCCAAATTTCAAAAGCCTAAACAATTGTTTAGGCTTTTTCCTTTTGCCTCATTGTTTGAAGATGTGTCCATTTTGTGTCTAAGTTGTGCATTGTGTCCAAAATATCCGCATGACTTTGTAAATGTTCGGTGGCTAAATGCGCGTATCGCATCACCATATCCAGCTTTTCCCAACCGCCCATTTCTTTCAGAGCCAAAAGCGGAACGCCGCTTTGCACCAACCAGCTTGCCCAAGTATGGCGCAAATCATGCCATCTGAAATTTTCGATGTGCGCTTTTTTCAGGCTGCGTTCCCATACGCGGCTATCCAGTCCGCAGATTGGATTATTCACGCTATTGGTAAAAACGTAGGTTGTGTGAATACCCGCTCTTTCTGACAAAACTTGTACCGCCGTTTGATTGAGCGGTACGCCGATCGCTCGGGCTGCTTTGGCTTCATCGGGATGAATCCACGCAATGCGTTTGTCTAAATCCACTTGTTCCCATTTCAGCCCAAAAACATTGCTTTGGCGCAATCCTGTACACAAGCTGAAAATCGCCATTTGCCGCCAAAAATTATTAGGCAGAGCATCAATCAAACGATGCGCTTCATCGGGTTTCAGCCAACGAATGCGGTTACCGGGTTCTTTATACAATTTCAACTTTGGCACTTCGTCCAACCACAGCCATTCATCACGCGCTTTGTACAAAATTGCCCGAATGAGTGCAAGATAGCGGTTTTTAGTGCTGTTGCCACACAGTAATTTTTCTACAACTGCCATAATGGTTTCACGGTTCAACTCGTCCAAAAAAATACCCCGAAGTTGGGGTAAATTGCGTAAACGGCTGATGTCGTCTTGAATGCTTTTTTTATCATACTCTTTTTCTTTGAGCCATTGCAACGCGGCTTCGTCCCACAATTTTTTGGGTTTCACGCCTAAACGGCTTTGTTGCCAAAATTCGTGTTCTAACTTAGCGCGTAATTCTTGTGCTTTTTGCTTGTCTTGTGTGCCAGTAGAGCGTCTAATGCGCTCGCCACTTGGTGTTCTGATGTCCATGTACCAAACGCCGTTACGCTGGTAGAGTCCATTTGAATTTTTTGACATTTTTGTTCACTCCGTTTGATGAGTGATGCCTGTACGGTATCATTTTCAAGTTGTGCTAAAAATTCGTCAAGTTTTGTTTGACGAATACAATAGGCTCGCCCGACTTTGGCAGCAATCAATTTGCCAGTTCGTATGTATTCACGCAGGGTTTCTGGGTGGCAATGCGCGAGTGCGGCAGCTTCGGTTACAGTGTAAGTTTTCATAGGTTTTCCTGTTAAGGCAATCCATTTAGGATATACTCTATATTATCAGTACAACGATAATGTGATTGCTTGGCTGAAATATGCAATCTAATCAATGTACAATGTTCTCTAATATATTGCTCTTGATGTTTCTCTTGCTCTTCTTGCTCAATTGCTGGCTGTGAAGCGAACCAAATAAATAGAGCAAAAGCAACAGTAACTCCTGCGATAATCCAATTTTCATTTGCTTTCATTTATGCTTTCCTAAAAAATTCAGGCAGCCTGAAACAAGCTGCCTGTTGTCATTTTTTCAACAAAAAAAACATAACGGCAAAAATCAGCATTTGCACCACCGCCCACATCATCACGCCCATTTTCAGTCTGCCTGAAATGTGTTTTGCCAACTCGGTTGCTTGCGCCTGAAATTGTGTTTGAACACGCTGGCTGATGCTGCCAAACAGTTTCTGCTCCATTTCAGCGCGGTCTTGGGCGTTGGCTTGCAATAATGATGCGAGCAATTCCTGCTTTTGACTCTGCAATTCTGCAGCTGCCGTGATGATGCTTTCGGAATGCGTTTGAAAATCTGCTAAAAATCGTTCACGTTGCGCGCTCTGCTCATCGCCGGATTGCTGCAAAAATTGCGCCAATTCGCGCTTTTGAGCAAACAGCATGGCAACAATCGGGTCATCAGCATCAATGCGAATGCCTGTATCGCGCATCACATCTGCAATCAGTTGGCGGATTTCTGTTTCATGAACTTGGCTCATCATCATCTTTCAGAGTGGCAATGAATGGAATTTTGTCCAAATCTTCAAACATTTCACGCGCAAAATGTTTCAGGCGATTGCGTTCCATACCTTTGAAGATTTTGGACTCTTGCACTTCATCAAAAGTTAAATTCATTTCGGTCATGCGTTCCAAATCTTTGCCGAATGTGTCGGAATCTTTGTTCTGAATTTCCATGATGCCGATGATGCGGTCTTTGTATTCTTTGTAAACCTGTGTTTCTTGGAAATTTGTGATTTTTCCCTGAAAATGGTTTAACCAAATCACGACATCGCAACCCATGCTGCTCAAAATTTGGTCTAGTACCACCAAGCAATCATTGAATGCCTGACCGCCGACAATCGGCACATGAACTACCAAATTAACTTCACAATCAAACAAATATTCAGCAATATGGTTTTCAGAAAAATAATACATCAAGGGAACAAACGTTCCTGCGCCAGTGTCCACAACACCGACACCGTCTTGGCTCTCAATGATTTCCATAAGCTTGTCAAAATGGCGGCTGTTGATTTTGCCATCTTCCAACAAATGAATAATGGTGGGATTGAGTGCGGCATAACGGCTCAATGTCGGGTTAATCGGGTCGGTATCAAAACAGGTAACGTTTTTATCGCTGCGTTTTTTCAGATATTGCGCCAAAATAGAAGTGATAAATGACTTGCCGGCACCGCCTTTGCCTTGCATGGTAAAATGAACTTCTTGCATAATTATTCTTTCTAAATCAATTAAAAATAGTAACAGGCAGCCTGAAAACCCAAATATTCAGGCTGCCTGAAATGTCCTGTGTGTTGAAACATATCAGCCTATTTGCCGCTATTTTTTCCTGCATCATCCCCTTTACTGAACGGACACAGATTCAAGAAATTTTTACGCGCCCGAATGGTTTTATGCGGCTTTCTAAATTTGATGGAAAAATAGCGTTCCAAAGAAGGGGCGCATTCGCTCGGACGCTCGCCGCTAGACAAACACAGCACCGCTTCACACGCCAAGCGAACATCGTCTGTCAGCAAATTATCGTCTGCGCTGGCGGTCATAGGCGCAAGCAGCGCGGCAGTCAGCGCGGAAACCGCTAAAAATGGTTTAACTTTCATTTTTGAAACTCCCATTGTTTTTTTCAGAAAAAAAGGCAGTCTGAAAATGGATTCAGGCTGCCTGAAACTAAATTTCTAATTCATTGACGTATTATTTCTTGTCGGATTTTGTGTAAATCAACCATTTTGTTTTCCTTGATAAAAAAGCAGCCTGCAATCATTCAAGTGCAGGCTGCCTGAAAAAAAGGTGGGCGTTTTTCTCTGTGTTATGATTGAGTTACCACACCTTTTCATAACTTATCAAAGGAAAACACCCATGAAACTAAACTGGAATATTCGCTATCAGATTGTTTCCAAATATATTTACCCAATCAATGCCCAACTTATTTTTGAAATCCCCATTACCAACAGTACTGTTTACATGAAACAAGATTTACTTGATATTTCAAGAAAATATATCGTATTGCTAGATACGCTCAAATTTATTCAAGCATGGCGAACATCAACAAATGATGACCGTTTTCCAAATTATCACATTGGAAATGAACAAATTTGGCGTTCAGATAGAAAGTTTCATCATGCCGAACAAGGGTTTGCACTTGGTTTGATGAACCCAGTTCCGATTATTAGCGATATGGCTTGTCGTTATGAATATCCCAACATACAAATTTCTTTTGCCAATCATTTCACAAGAACCATTTGGCTGCTGGCTAATCATGCTGAATATTTGCCGATTGCTGTTAAATCATTAGAAATGGCGCAAACGTTTCAGCAATACATGGGACGTGATAACTGCGCTATTCATTCAATCGCCGATATTTACCAGCAATGGTGGCAACAAAATCAGCATCTATTTCCGCAAGTTCCTGATGATTTAATTGGATAATTTCCGCAATTGTAGGGGAAAAGCAATCTGCATAATTTGGATTTTTTTCAATGAATTGCCACAAATTGCGTAAGGTTAAATATTGCTGATAAGTGCCATCATGCAAATTACAAGGCAGATTGTGCATCGCTTCCGCCAACTGCCCTGCCACAAACAGATTTTGCAATAACGCTTCGGTCGGTACGCTTTTGGGAAATGCAGGCGTGTTTTGATGCAAACTGGTTCGCCCAAATGCCAAATGACGGATTTCTGTGAATGCAATTTGTCCTAATTGAGCATATAAATTAAACAGCTTTCGTTCATTTGAAAAATTCATTGCACACCCTTTCAAGAAAATAATTCCCACAAAGAAACCTGCTCCGCTATTTGATTTTGCCGAGCAGAACAGGCTTGATTGTGAAAACACACAAAACACATTACAGGCAACGGAGTAATCTCAACGCTGCCTGAAAACGTGTATTCGCCACTTGGTACACGCAGCAAGTGGCGTTAGGATTTGTCCGTAGATAATCCCGGCATCGGGGATACGCCCCGATTAACAAGATACGTTCAAATTGCCGCCTGTTCACGGACGCACCACGCGCTACCCGTATGCACGACATTTGTATTTGGGCGGATTGAATGCCGCCTGCAACCGCTCAACGACTTGCCCGCCTGAAGCCAATCAGACCGGTGGGTTGCTGCGTTACCAAGTTGTTAAAGAACTTAAAATCATCAACTGAAATAATTTTAAGACAGCTTAAAATATAATGCAAGAATTTTTTTAAGTTTTCTTAAGTTTAAGATAACAAAAAACCTGCTGCTTCGATTTTAAAGCAACAGGTTTCAATAATAATCAATAGGTTATTAACGTTTTCGTCTGTAAATACGGTGTTCCACCATTGTGCCAATAATGAGCAAATCTACATTTACAGAATGCAACCTACCATAATCGTCATTCAATGGAATTAAGATGAAATTATTTGATTCCATTGAATTATCATTATCTAATTTAAATTTACGGAAAATAAATTCGTCCCCGTATTTTGCGATTACAAATTCTCCTGCTTGTGGTTCTACATCAGGGTCAATAATAATGACGTCGCCAATTTTAAATTCAGGCGACATTGAATCATCTTTGATTTTCAAACCAAAGGCATTTTTAGACTTTTTAAAATCGGTCATAATATACTCTCTTGTTAAATCAACAAGTTGAGTAGTATCGCATTCTTTTAATTTATCTAACGACTGCCAATCATAAATAGGTAATTTCATCTCATCAATAGGCGAATATGGGATTACAGATAGAGATTTATTCGAGTTAGGAGAACCACGCAATAACCAGCCGAATTCGCAATTTAAGATTGTAGATAAATCAAGTAAATTTTCTGCATTTGGTTTTGTGGTGTCATTTTCCCATTGAGAAATAGCAGCATGGCTAACTCCTTGCATTCTTCTTGATAAGTCCATCTGCGTGAGTTTTAAGGCTTTTCTCCGCTCCTTAATTCGTTGTCCGAGTGTTTCAATCATAAGACCACCTGAAATTTAAGTTTTAGCAATCTTAAAACATATTGATTTAAGATTGCTTTCAACCTATAATTTTAAGAAATCTTAAGTTTCATGGAGCAAGACTATGTACAAAGAAGATGTCTTAAATTACTACGGAACACTTGTCAAACTAGCAGAAGTTCTAAAAATAACGCCATCGGCAATTAGCCAATGGAAAGAAATTATCCCCGAGAGGCAGGCATATAGATTACAACATATCAGTAATAATGCCTTGATTGTTAATACAGAATTATACAAACGATAAAATCATGATGTTAACCGCCGACATTCGCCAACATCTCACGCCCAACTTCACAGCAATATATGTGGAGTTTTTTGAGTTGTGCGGACAAAACAGCGAAGCCGCGCTTGTGCTGGCAAACCTGTTCGGCTGGTCGGAATGGCTGGACAACCACCGCCCCAAAAAACAAGGCTGGATTACCAAAACCGCCGAAGATTTCGCCAACGAGCTCAAATTAACGCGCCACAAATACGAAAAAGCGCGTGAATATTTATTGGGAATGGGTTTGGTTGAGTACAAACGCGCCGGCGTGTTTGGTAAAATGGCGTATCGTCTTTGCCGTGAAAAACTGCTTGAACTGATTTATACGAAAGTGCGCGGTATGTCGAAGCCTGAATTTCAGTCGGCGTTCCATACCGATAAAGACGGTTATCACGTCCCCCGATTCATCCCGTTGCATGAATGGAATGAATTTCTCAAAATGCGCGAAAACAAAAGTAAATCTAAACAATCACTTGCCGTAGAACAAAAGAAACAGCTTATTCGGCAGCTAACCGATTTGCACAAACAAAAATTTGATTTGAAAAACGTGATGCAAAAATCGCTGATTTCAGGCTGGGCCGGCTTTTACCGTCCCGATAAATCCACTCCGAACCACGCCCCCGCTCCGAATAGTTCCGCAGCCGAATACGAAGCACTTATGAAGCAGCAAGAAGCCGAGCGAGAACAGCAACAATCTAAAAAGCCGCGAGATTTAAACACAGTAGGGCGTTTAAACCTGCTAAAAAATCTAGGGTTGAGTAAAAAATAACAGTAAGTGGACAACTTGTTGTGCTTAAACACGTCTATACATTAAATTTTGCGCGATTTTGGCGCATTTTTCGGGCTTTCAGGCCGTCTGAAAATGGATTTGCACCCTTTGGGGTGTTTTTTTTCGCCCGATAATTAGATTTGCCTGTTTTTTAGTCAGAATTTGGCGTTGCAGCGCGGTTTCATGCGGCCTTTTTATCAAGAAAAAAGTTATTTAAAAACTTATGTTTGCTGATTTTTGGCAGACTACTTTGCTGACAAGCCGCAGATTAGATTGCGCCAAATCGACACGCTATATACAAAGATTACAAAACAAAGATTACTCTCAAAGAAATTTTATTCGGTTGCGCCGAGCAGTGTGTTTTTTTTGATTTTTTTGAATTGGGGTTTGGGGCTGTTGTGAAATGAGATATGCGTTTGAATTTAATTATTTGATTTATCAAGAAGAAGTGTTGAACTTAATGATTTCGGACTACCTTGCATGACGGCATGGTTCACTCTAAAATATGTACTTATTTAATTCCCGCGCCACTTGGTACTATCGCGGCAAACCCATGCCGTCTTCTGAAACGTAACAGGAGAACTAACCATGCAGACCACAGCAAATACCATCCCCACCGGTTCAATCCGCACCTTTGGCGATTCCGGCGTGATGTACATCGTCGGCACGCCTGCCGAACAGCTTCCTGACGGAGATTGGCTCGTAAATATCGAGCTGCCGGAAAGCGGCGAACACACGCAATACAAACTGTCCCACATCGTCCAAGACCCAAAGGCTGCCTAATGTACGCGATTTCTTTTGATTTGGTGGTTGCCGATACCGCCCAAAACCATCCGAAAGGCATTTCCCAAGCCTACGCGGATATTGGATACACCTTGCGGAAATTCGGCTTTACCCGCGTTCAGGGAAGTTTGTACACCTGCCAAAACGAAGACATGGCTAACCTGTTTTCAGCCATCAACGAGCTAAAAGCTCTGCCTTGGTTTCCGTCTTCCGTCCGCGATATTCGCGCCTTCCGTATTGAGCAGTGGTCTGATTTCACAAGTCTTGTGAAGTCTTAACTGCCTTACCGTCCAAAAAATTCCACTATTAAACAATCCAAATGATTTCAGCCTGAAAATCCATGTGGTTTTCAGGCTGCTTTGTTTTTCAAGAAAGAATTATTTGAGTGTTTCGGGGTCGGGTTTCTCTTCCCAGTTAAATTTCTTAGTGGGTGTGGGTTTGCGCAAACCACGCCGTGCAGGTGTATTTTCCGCTTGATTTTTGGCTGTTTCAGCCGCTTGGGCGGTTTGAGCCGTTGTAACGCTATCTGTTGCCATAATCGGCTTGTTTTGCGCCGTGTTGTGCATTTGGGCCGAACGTGAGCGGATGAATCGATTAACGGCTTGACGGCTGACATTTACGCCTTTCATTTCAGACAAAAAATCAACGATGATTTTTTCTGCATAGCCCATATTCTTCAACTGAAAAATTTCATCTTTGTACGGTTCGAGAACGGAAACCTTGTCCGATTTTGCGGCGTGGTTTCGCTGATTTAAAAAAGTTTCAATGTCGTTCATGGCGAGAATATCCTTTTTCTTGAAAAAAACGATTATGCAACCAGTAAGCAACATATTGCAACATTAAGCAACATATTGTAACTAGTAGGCAAAGCATTAGCAAACAGTAAGCAATATATTGAAACAAATAAGCAACTTATTATAACTAATGGTATCGTATTAGCAAGTAATAAACAACATATTGCAACTATTAAGCAATATATTAGCAAGTAATAAGCAATATTTTTGCTTGTTTTAGGTTTTCAACCCCTATGAAACTGCTTAAACCTATTTAAAAACTAGAACGCAGGATAGGCTATCGCCGACAAAACGACCCCGTTTTGCGTGGTTTGGCTATGCCAAAACGCCGCAGAGCGGCTATTTTTTCATGAAGAACGATTTATCAGAAAGAGTAGGGCGGCGTTTTTTAGGCGCAAAAAAAAACGCCTACGACCACCTGAATTTTCAGGCAGTCGTAGGCGTTAAAAAAAAATAGATTGCTATCATTTTTTTATTTTGATATCATTTGAAAAACTTTTTTCAGAAAGGAAAGGCAATGGCTTCTGTTGTGATTAGGAATTTATCCGAGACCACACACAAGGCAATCAAATTCCGTGCGCGATCCGCAGGGCGTAGTACCGAAGCAGAAATCCGCTTAATTTTGGATAACATCGCCAAAGCGCAACAAACCGTACGTTTGGGGTCAATATTGGCATCAATCGGGCAAGAAATCGGCGGTGTTGAGTTGGAAGACGTACGCGAGCGCAATACCGAGAACGAGGTTTCTTTGTGATGATTTTGCTGGACACGAATGTGATTTCTGAACCTTTGCGCCCACAACCCAATGAACGTGTGGTGGCATGGTTAGATAGTTTGATATTGGAAGATGTTTATTTGTCTGCCATTACTGTTGCAGAATTGCGTTTGGGTGTGGCGTTGTTGCCCGACGGCAAGAAAAAGAATGTGCTGCACGAGCGTTTGGAGCAATCCATTTTGCCTTTATTTGCGGGGCAAATTTTGCCTTTTGATGAACCGGTTGCCGCAATCTACGCGCAAATTCGTTCCTATGCCAAAACACATGGCAAAGCGATTGCTGCCGCAGACGGCTATATTGCGGCAACGGCCAAACAGCACCGGTTAACAGTTGCTACGCGTGATACTGGTCCATTTTTTGCGGCTGATGTCGCAGTGTTCAATCCGTGGCAAGATTAAAAAACTCCTATGACCACCTGATTTTTTTCAGGCAGCCATAGGCGTTTTTTCATTTTGATGCGTTTATTTTTTACTGCATTGACTGATGTATTTTTCGCTAATTGCTTTGATATTTGCGCTTGCTTGTTTAAATTTATTACTGAATGCGTTCAGTGGTAATTTTTCTTGTGCAGTTTGCAATTCTGCAATCAACTGTTTACAAGATTCATCTTCCACTTTAAAAAAACGGTTGCTGCCGCTTGAATACAAATTAGCTGACAACGTTTTTCTATCGTCAGACAGCTTGAACGGGATTTCTCCAAAGACTGTATTCAGCACCAATTCCCCATTCTTTTCGGAAAAAGTATAGTTTTGTTCTCCTTGTGAAAATAGGTAATTGCCACCGTCTTTTTTGATTTCTGCAAATTGCAAAAATTCGACACCTTCACGTTGCCAGGTACCGACATAATCATCTGTGTTTTTACCGCCACAGGCTGCCAACATCAAAACAAGAGCCGATAAAGTGATGCGCTTCATTTTTGAAACTCCGTATAGGGTTGGAAAATAGGCTATCAGCATAGGTTTTTTCTTGATGTGTGTCAAATTGAAACAGGCTGCCCGACAATATTTCAGCGTTCCATTTCATTATCGTGTGAGCTGTCAGGAGATTTTTCAGGTTGCCTGATTTGTGCCTGAACCTTGTCAAATTCCTGTTGCGCTTGGGTGGCAAATTCCTTTTCAGAGACTTCTCGGACAAATTTGCTCATGGCTTTCGCTTCGGTTTTGTAGCCGCGTACATACAATTCCCGGGCGATTTTTTTGTATTCGGCGACTATGTCTTGCCGTGTTTTATCGGCTTGGTTTAAAAATGGGTGTTCGGGGCGTTGTCCTGACAAAATCGCCTTTGAAATGGCGAGCTTTTGCTGCAATTCGGCTTCGCTGCTTGTGCCACGTTGCCGCATGGCGCGAAGTGTGCTGTTTTCAGGTTTTTGTGTTTTGCCACGATGTACGCGCTTGGTTGCGGCACAATCTACTCCGTTTTCACGCAATTTCTCGGCAAAACGGACACGCCACTCAAACAAATCATTTTTGCGCGGATTAAGCCGTTGATTACGCTCATCGCGCATGAGTACACACAAATGAACGTGTGGGTGTTCGGGTTCGTCGGGATTGTGGCTGCGGTGATGCAAACCAAGAAAGTATTGATGACCCTGAAATTGCTCTGCGGCAAAATCACGCGCCGCCTGCAACAGTGCATCAGGTGGCGTTGCTTTGGGCATGGATAAGACAATATTCAGAGCTTCTTTGTGTTTGGTTTCATCGTCAATGCCAAAATGCGACTGCCAATCGTTTAAAAATTGTTTAATGGCTTTTTTGCCTTGTATTTTTTCTCCGTCTTGGGTTTCTAACGGAATGTCGCCGTTACGCGAAACATAGTCGGCATGGTTTCTGATGCCTTTCATGCCTTTGCTGTTCTTGCTGTGGCGTTTGGGAATTTTTACCATGACTTCGGGCTTTTTTAGAGCGGCAGCGCGTAAATTGGTTAACCCTGTGCCTGTTTTGAGCGGTTTGGACGGGCGGCGGCTGCCAAAATTCAGACTGCCTGATTTGCTGTGAACAGCGCGTGTGTAACCCAAAAACCAGTTATCAATATTTCTGTTTAAACTCATGGAATTTTTCCTTGTCGCGTTTGATTAAACCGCCCGATAATTTTGCCGACTTTTTCGGTATGATTTTGAATGTATTGATGTAAATTGGTAATGTGTTGGCTGGTTAAAGATGTTGGTTCAAAATTGTTCAGTTGTTTGGCAATTTGATTGAGATTGCGCCCGATGCGTAGAAGTTGGGAGTTGGATTGGTATAACACGTTGATTTCACTATTAGTCATAACAGGTGTTTCATCAATGTAAGATTGCAAAATGGCGGTCGCTAACTGATTTGCGCTGATTTGCCCGATTTGTGCAGTTTGTTGTAGATAATCGGCAATATGTGGTGGCAATTTGAGTTCCAAGCGTGTTTTGTTTTTATATTCAGTAGATTGATTTTGAATAGTTGGTTTATTCAATTCTGCCAACAATAAATCACGCGCCAAATGTGAAATGTTAGGTTTACCAAATCTTGCGGCAGAGATTTTTTCTAATTCTGCGTAGGCGGTGGGCGATATGCCATAAACTTTAATATTTTTCATGATGTTACTCCCAAAAACAAAACCCTGTTTGGCACTTGGCTAAACAGGGTTTTGGCGTTGATGAAGTTACCGTTCCATTTCAAACTCTTGACTGTTTGACGGCTTCGGCTCGTGGGTTTGCTGTTGAGCAGGGGCTTGATGTTGCAACGGTTGCGGCAAGTTCAATTCCGTGCCGTTCATCACTTTGGCGGTATGTTCGTAGAAATTCCGCAAAGCATGGTTACGCACATCGCCCTGAACATCACGCAGCGCGTCCATCGTGTTGCGCTCGTAGGCTTTGAGCCGTGCTTGGTTCGGCTCGCTTAACTGCTTGGCTTTTTGGTCGTAAGCCGATTTGGCGTTTGCCACTTCGGGCGACAGGGCGGAGGTCGTCATTTCTTGACTACTTCGCAACACTTCGGGCGGAATGGTTTTGTTGCCCAAACTATCCACTTTGGGCGCGGCTTCGGTATCTGCAATCGGCGATGAATTGATTTGGCGTTCATCGGGCATCTCGCTTTGTGTTTTGAGCTTGTCAGCAGCCGATAACGTGGCGGCATCGGATTGATGAGCGGGCGCATTTTCAGGCTGCTTAGGGTCAAGTTCGGGTTTATGAGTGCTTTGAATACCATTCAAGGAACGGTCTTCACGCAATTTTTCTACCATTGCCAAATCCGCAGGAGTGGGTTTGTAACCTGTGGTTTTGATGCCCTGACTTTCAGCGGCAACGTACATCATGGATTTAAATTCAGGACTGCCTGAAATTTTGATGCTGTCCCAACCTTTGGCTTTGGCTACTTCCAGCATATCCTGAATGGTTTGTTGGTCAGATTTGGCGGTTTTGAGCGCGTTGCCTTTGTCTTCAAATAAAACGGTGGTGTGATTGTCGGCAGACAAATATTGCCCATTTTTCGCAACGATGTAGCGCGATTGCAGATGTATGGGTGGACGTTCGTAAGTCAAATCCAAAATGGGCCGATGTTCCAATGCTTCGGAGCGTGGTAATTCAGGCTCTTCTACATCGGGTTGTGCTTCGGGCTGTGCTTCAGGCTGTGCTTCAGGCTGTGCTTCAGGCTGTGATTCGGTCTGTGATTCGGTCTGTGATTCGGTCTGTGATTCGGTCTGTGATTCGGGCTGTTTTTCAGGCTGCTTGATGTCACGTTGGAAACCACCGTATTCAATGCCGTTGAACATTTCAGGCTGAGGTTCTTCGTTATCATCAGATGAATATTCAGGCACATAATCGTATTCAGGCGGTGCATTTTCAGGCTGCATTGCTTCTGCTTGCATTTTCAAATCTTGCTCTTTAATCCATTCTGCTGGATTTTGTAAAAAGTCATTGGCTTGTTGAAGTGCATCATCAAGATGATTGGTGTAAACATAGTGGACAATTTCATCATTTTCATGAAAAGACATCGTAAAATCACGAGCATCTTCATAGGCAGCCATTGAGCCGTGATTTTTGAATTTGCCGTCAATTTCTACATGATAGGTTTCATTGACCCATTTATCCGCCTGAAAAACGCCTAACTCGGCATGACGGTTTTCAATATACGTAGTAAAACCGTATTGCTCGGCTTGTTGATTGAAGTGAGCCAATCTTTCATTGGTTAAAGGTGTCCGCATTTCCCAACTGTCTGCATTATGACGAACTTCATCATCATGTTCTGCCCATTGTGCATAGGGATTGTCAGCAGAGTAGGTGGTTTGCTCGGGTGTTGTTGTTTGCTCGGGCTTTTGGTCATTTTCAGGCAAAGGGTCATAGCCATTTTGGACACGCCAGTAATTGTTTTTCAGTAGTTCTTCGCGTGGCACATCGGGTTTGCCGTGTTCTTGTAAGTTATCCATTTTCGTCTCCTTAAATGAAAAATCAGCCACATCTTTTTCTGATGTGGCTGATTGCGCGGGTTGATTTACGATTTGCTCAGTTGTTTGTTTTTGCTGAAAAACGCTTTGAGAAATTTTCCGGTCTCCTTGCCGTATGCTCTCAATTCGTTCACTTCCTGCTCGGTCAAATACGTTTGATACTTCTGAATTTCGGGTTTCAGCAAATTGGGTTTCTGTTGTTCTTTCATGATGTAATTCCTTGTTTTCTGAAATGTTTGATGCTTGTTTGGCAATTTTGGCTTCTTCAATCCGTTCTTGAATTTGCTCTAATGTCGGTTTGCGTAAATGTCCGGCCTCCTGTTGGGTTAATTTGTCCACACTGTAGCCGAATTCATTGCGCCAATATTCGTTTAATCCTTGTTTTTGTTGCAAAGATTGTAACATATGTGGCTTGATCACGATATCTGCTTTTTGTTCATGAGCAGTCATAACCGTAGAGCCGATAACCTTACCCCCGTTATTTTCAATATAACCTTTCAGCGCAGCAATCGTACCGCCTACGGTTAAAGTATCATCAACAATCAAATAAGGTTGTCCTGCCTTGACTGTGCCTGTAAATTCAGGTGGCGAAACAAAACGATGGTCAATTTTTGCATTGGTTCGCTTTGCTGTATTACTTTGCACAATATCGGTATCTACTTGTAAACCTAATTTTTCTGATAACGCAAAAGCCATAGCTTGTGGAATACGGTTTTTTCCGCTTGCTTCTTCGGATTGAATCGGTACGATAATAGGCTTGCTATCTCCAATCAAGTTTTTAATTTCCTGAATGGTTTCATCTTTCAGCAGTTTATCTACCAATAGCGCGGACTGCATCACATCGCCGGCTTTCGCTGCCGCATATTCAGGTTCATTTTTTAAATCGCCTAATTTGCCATTGCTAATAACCGGTGGAAAATCATTCCAAGCAGTACGAATTTCCTGCGGATTACTTTCAGGCTGCCTATTAAATTCAATATCTGTTTCTGTTTCAATGATATAAGGTTCAGGCTCAATGCCGAATGTTTCACGCACTGCTTCAATACCAGCCAGTTTGTGCAAATCGTTAAAATCGGTGGGTATTTTTTCTGTTCCATAATCCTCTTTAAATTCATGAATTTGTTTCGGTGTAAATTCAGGCAAGATGATTTTTGCACGTTCGCCCCATATTGCGGCGGCAGCTTGCGCTTTGTGTTCGCCTGTGTGGCTTGGGTCGTTATCGGCAGCAAAATAAACAGGCACGTTTTCAGGCAGAACATTTATTAATTTTTCTGAAACGGCTTTCAAATTACCTGCATCAAATGCGACTACCACAGGTTTCTTAGTGGCTTGATACACGCTAGATGCGGTTGCAAATCCTTCTGCCAAAAAGATACCGTTTGGGCTCTGTTTTAAATCGCCAATAACGGTGTACGCACCTTGTTTCTGCCCGCCATTCAAAAATTTCTTATGACCGTCTTCATCAATGGTTTGCACATTAACCAATTTATTATCTGAATACAAAGGGATAACCAACTGCTTTTTACCTTGATATTCACTTTGACGGATACCGCTCAGCACGTCTGTATTTAACCCTAATCCTTTGGTTTGCGCGTAGGCATGATTAGGGTCGGCAGGACTGGCATTTTTCCAAATGCCATACGCCGTTTTCTCCGCTTTAGCGTGAGCCTGGGTGATACGCTCGGCTTCGGCACGTTGTTTTTCTTGGGTTTCGGCAGCGCGTTTGGCTAATTCTTCGGCACTGGGTGGCGTGTAGGGCGTGTTGGGACGATAGCCGTTTTTACGTGCATGGTAAAACAATGTACCAATGTGAATATGCCCTTGTTTCAGGGATTTCCAAACGGCTTTAGCATCATTGGATTTGTAGTTTTCTGAATGGCGCGACCATTCGTCCCACAATTCAAAACCGTCTTCGCCCAATTCATCTTTGACAGCCGCACCTATTTTGACCCAAAAATCACGGTCATTTGCATCAAGATGATTTAGCGCATTGCGAATTTCATTGTAATCACTCATTTTTTGTCTCCCAAAAATTTAGGCAGCCTGAAAATCTTTTAGCTTCGCAGAAGCCGGTGTTTTCAGACTGCCTTGTTTTAGATTGGTTTAAGCCAACATTTTTGCCAAAATGGGTTCTGAATCTTTGCCCCATTGTTGCGCCATAGCTTCCACAATCTCCTTGATAAATTCAGGCGGACTATCGGGGCGCACCAATGATTGAACCATTGCCATGAATAAATCATCAGCGTTGGCACAGGTTTTGAAATCGGTTTCAGGCAGCTTTTCATCGGGAACAGGCTCGGTTTTGGCAGTTTGGGCGGCCGTAGATTTCGGCCGGCTGCGGTGGGTTTTGATTTCAAGATTGGGTACTTCGGGGCGCGGCAAATTGGCACGGGCTTTGAACACCTCATCTTGCCAATACACGATTTTTTGAGCGTAAATGGCACGACTGCTGCCCAAATTGATGATGCAGTCCGAGTTCGGCATCATCTTGATTTCATCGGGATTCATCACGGCACGTTGCTGGTCGCTGATGCTGGTACTGCGGCTGCCGCCTTTGCCTTGCGAACGCGATGTAGAACGTGCTTTAAATGTTTCATAACCGATTGATTTACTGTATTCTTCGGCATCTTTTTGGACGCGCGGCGTGTAGAAAATCCGACAAGTAAAGTTCGTGAAAAAGGTTTCCATGTTTTCACGTCCGTAAATCGCTTCCACTTGGGATGGAGCTTGAATAATGATGAGCAAGCGCAATTCATAGCCTGCAATGTACGACACGCCATGTTGAACGGCCGGAATCACGCCCAACGCGGTAAATTCGTCCATAAGCAGCAAGCATTGATATTTCAGCAAATCTTTGTTGTCCTGCGGCAAACCTTGTTGCACGTTCACGTCAATAATTTGCGAGAACAGCAAATTGGTTAAGCGGCTGAATGTTTCCGTTTCAGTCGGCACAACGCCGATGTAAATCGTCATGCGCTTTTTGCGGAGTTCATCAAGACGGAAGTCATCGCCGGAAGTTGCCGCTTCACAAACCGGGTCAAGGAAAATGCCGAGCGGTGCGGTCAGCGATGCCAAAATGTCCGCGCCTGTTTTCGGGCTGCCGTTGGCAAAACCGAGCAACAGCGTTTTGCATTGACTGGATAACGGCGTTTTTTCAGGGTCGTTATCGCGTTCAGCGATTTCAGCCAGCAGCCATTCATTGAGCGGTTTGCCGTCAGTCGGGGCAGTTAAACGGAATAGATTTGCCAATGTGGTGCGTTGCGTGTAATCCGTCAAATCGCGTTCACGTTCGGTTTCAACCATGTACAAACCCAAACCGACAAACAATTTTCGGGCACTTTCCACAAAAAATGTGCCGCTGCCGTTGTCTTTGGCAGGTTTAGGCAACAAAATGGCTGCCATATTGGACAAATCTTTGTAGCTGTATCGTGCATCACGGCGAATGTAGGTCATCGGATTCCAACGGTGGCTAACGAGCGGCAACATCGGATTGCGTTCATGTTCGGGCATACGTCCGCCGGGATTGAATAGGAAAACCTGCTGTCCCAATTTTTGCTGCCTGAAACCGCCTGTGATGATGAAGTTTTCCAATTTTGGATCGTACACCACCATAGAATCACGATAATGCAAGCAGTTTGGAATCACAACACCCACGCCTTTGCCTGAGCGTGTCGGCGCAGCCAAATACAGAAATTCATTACCAGCCCAGCGCAAATATTTGTTTTTATATTTGCCAATCAGCAAATCAGGTTTGTTGGTTTTAGGGTCGTATTTCGGTTTCAGCAGCCCGGCTTGTTGCACTTCAACTGCGTTGGCAAAACGTGAAGAGCCGTGCAGTTCGCGTTTCGGTTTGGCCAATACCGCAGCCAAAATAATCAGCGCAGGTAAAATGCTGATGAGTAAAGAAATCGTAACGCTAACCTTGAATGGCATCAGTAATTTAGCTGGCATTTTGTCCATGTGTTGTGCGTATTCGTACAACAACAATACGGACGGTTTGCTATTCAATTTTTGCCAGCGTACAAACAGCATACTGCCGACAAATCCACCGCCAGTCCCAGCGAGCGGCAGGGTAAACAAAATAAATAGAATAGGGGCTAATATCTTATTTTTCATGACCGTTATCCTGTAAAATACGTTGTCTCACACGCTCAATACCCATTTCAGGCGTTAAATTGCCGTGTGCTAACGCTTCCATATCAGCAATGGTCTCTGTGCTGATTTCTAAATTTTCTAGCCGCCACGACCCTATAATGTTGCGTGTCATATCACTTAAATTGTCCTTATCCATTTGATGATTCCTATAAAAAATTCAGGCAGCCTGAAATCCAAGCTGCCTGAAAACTGATTATTTATGTGGCGGAAAACCAATCTTCTTGTTCGCCTTGTCCACGCACAAAACGGCATCAAACGTGCCACCGTCTTTTTTGTGAAAACCTTTAATTAAACCCGTTTCACCATTATCAATCAAAGATTTAAGCTGCTTTTCCGTCAGTGTTTTGCCAAATTGCGTTTTCCACAATTTGAACCCACACGCGCATTCGTAGAGTTTGCCCTTATCGTTCAGGCTGCCTGAACAACAGGGACAGACTTCCGTTTTGCGCTCGGGAAAGGCAACGGCGATTTTCAGGCTGCCTGTATCATCGCGTTCCAGCTTTAAGACGGCAGCGTATTTTGTGCCTTTTTCTTTGGACACAAAATCTTGCAGCAAATCGGTTTTGCCGTGTTCAATCAGTTGGCGCAATTCGTCTGCCGACATGGCACGACCGCGCTGTTCTTTATAGAGTTTGAAACCGCATTCACAATGCCAACTGAATTTTTGGCTTTGCAGGCTGCCTGAACCGCAATTCGGACACGCACACAAGATTTCTACTTGATGTGCGTTCGGGCGATGTGGCAACACCGTTTCTACAAAATTTTTCACAAAATCATGAATTTGTGCGCGAAAATCATCGGCAGTAAATTGACCGTGTTCCACTTGGTGCAATTTGTCTTCCCATTCGGCGGTTAAAATCGGGTCGGCGGTTTTAGGGAAAAACTGGCGGACGTGGGCAATCGCATCAAGCGCACGTTGGCTCGGGATTAACTGGTTCTTTTCCAGCAACAAATAGGCTGATTCATGTTCGGGCGGCGTTTTCAATTTTTTGATGATGGGCGCGCGTGTAGCAGATGTGCCGATGCCTTTCACGTCTTTCATCACGTCTGCCAAATGCTTGTCGTCCAAATCGCGCCCTGCGGTTTTCATGGCTTGGATTAAACGGCTTTCGGTCATGAGCGGCGGTGCTTTGGTGGTTAATTTTTTGGCGGACACGCTGTCCAGTTGCGCGGTTTCATCGGGCGACAACGGCGGCAATTTATCTGATTGCTGCTTGTCTTCGTCATCATCAATGCCACCGTACACGTTCAGCCAGCCTTGTTTTTGCAACACGCGCCCAGTTGTCCGCAGTTTCAGGCTGCCTGAAAACGTGATACGCGTGGTTACGGCGTATTCGGCAGCAGGATAAAGCGCGGCGAGCGTTCGCAACGCCACTAAATGAAACACGGCATATTCATCAGCCGACAAAGTTTCGTGCAACACATTGGGCGGACAATCCGACAAAGCGCGTTCGCCGTCTGCCGTCTGAATGAAACCAGTCGGCACAATCGCATAGTGTGAGCCGATGCGTTTGTCGTCAAAAACACGCGGATTGTGTTTAATCAAATCATGGGCTTGCATATCATTTACGATGTTACTGTATTCCGCCAACGCGCCTAATCCTGCAATCGTGGTGCTTAACGTGGGCAAGTAATCGTCAGGCAGCGCGTTAAAATCGGAACGCGGATAAGTCAAAACTTTGTGCTTTTCGTACAAACTTTGCATGATAGACAAGGTTTTATCGGCAGCAAAACCAAGTTTTTTATTGGCGATTTTTTGCAATTCATTGGCATCAAACAAATACGGTGCGTGAGCGTATTCCGTTTCGGCAGCATCGTTCACAGCAAATCTGTTTTGATTGTGGATGTGTTCACAGGCAGCCTGCGCGGTTTCGTCATCGGCAAAACGGGCGATTTTGTCGTTTTTGTCCAATAATTTTGCGGTATAACTGCCTGATTGAATAGCAAATTGCGCCGATACTTCCCAATAGTTTTCAGGTTTGAAATTTTTGTTGGCAAGATAAGCATCAACCACCATCGCCAGCGTAGGGGTCATCACGCGCCCAAACTGATTGCTCAATGCGCGAGAGCCGTTCATGCCGAGCAGCCAATCGGCTTCGGCGCGGCATTGTTCGGCAGCAGCGAGATTATCGTAATCTGCACCGTTTTTAAGATGGTCAAACGCTTGACGTAAACCTTGTTGCGTAGTGGATTGAATCCACATACGTTTTACAGGTTTCAGGCAGCCTGAATGTTGGTAAACCAACCGAAAAATATGTTCGCCTGCACGGTCGGCATCGCAAGCGTTTATGAGCGTGGACACGTCCGCACGATGAATTAAACCGCGCAAAAACTGATAATGTTGCGCGGTGGTTTCTTTGATTTTCAGGGAAAAAGTTTGCGGAATGACAGGCAATGATGCGTTCTTGTCGCGCCATTCGGGAACGTCAAGCTCAATCAAATGTCCGATACAGTTACTGACAATGAAACGGTCGTTTTCGTAGCAACCTTTGGCTTTGGGAATACCGAGCGCAGCGGCAATGGATTTTGCCATATCGGGTTTTTCGGCGATGATTAGGGTTTTGGACATGGGATTCTCCTTATTTTCATTAATTTTCAATTACATAATATGATTTTCAGGCTGCCTGAATCGTTAAAAATCACGACCGACCACTTAATGCGCGGAATTTTGCCACAGGGTCAAAATACAGTTCAGTCATGCGTGTTCGGTCAAAAAAGCACACAATATCAATGGTAGAACGGACGGTATTCAGAATAAATTCATAGTCCATTGTGCGCCCTGTTTCGGATTCTTTCGCCAGTTGCGCGATTCGGTAAAACACCGATTGCGCGTCATTGGCGTGAACCGAAGTCAAACCGCCGGCGTGTCCGGTATTGAGCGCGGATAGATAATCCCACGCTTCATCGCCGCGCAGCTCCGTCAAAAAAATGCGGTCAGGTTTCAAGCGCATACAGGCTGCGATGATTTGTTTTGCCGTGATGTGTTCTTTATAAAACAGGTGGACATGATTTGGGTGTTTGGGTAAATCCAATTCATGCGTGTCTTCAATTGTGATGATGCGCGTGGTCGGGTCAATTAAATCCGAAATCGCTTTGGTAAAAGTCGTTTTGCCTGAACCTGTACCGCCCACCATGCAAATATTCAATTTATGCTCAATGGCGAGCCGAAAAAACGCATTCAAATCACGATTAGCTTTGTGAGTAAGCATTTCGTATTGCCAGTCAGCCAATGGTACATCGGGCGGTAAATTCATTTTGTCCGCCATGTCACGAAAATGGCGGCCGTCAATTTCCGTTTTCAGGCTGCCTGAAACACCAAATTGTGCGCTATCACGAAAGCCGCTCAATCGCCCTGTATTGATGTAATCATCAACAGAAAAACGTGTTTTAGACGGTTTGCGAAAGGCGTATACAATGGTTTTATCTTCGCAAGACGGCGGAATCATGATGTGTCCGCGTTCGCCGTCAGGCAGCGTTACGGAATGAATCGGGTTGGCGGTAGAAATGTGTTTACTGTTGAATACGCAGAGTGTGTTGGCGAGATGTTCCAATGCTTTCAAATCTAATCGCTCATCTTGGAAATATTGCCAACCTGATGAACTTTCTAAAAATATTTCGTTGGGGCGATTGATGATGACTTCGGTAACGCCGTCCCGATTTAAATAATCGGTAATGCCCAAGCGGTCTAGTGCGTTTCGTGCGCTTGTGTCCGCTTGAATGGTTTGGGTGGGTTGCATGATTTTTCTCCATAGAAAAGCAGCCTGAAAACACAGGCCGCCTGTCATCATTAAAAGATTTCATACGGTTTGACAACTTCATACACGCCGCCAAAATCCACATCGCGCGCCACCATCACATTGATGAGCGTACCGTGATTGATGAAACCGGTCGGCGGAATATTGATACTGTTTTTGAGTGCTTCGGTTGCCATTTCCTGTGCGGATTCGGACGAATTTTCAAAAGAAATATTTTGTCCGTTGCTTTGTGAACGGTTGCTGTAATAATCGCCCAAATCTCCGATTAAACTAATCAGCACCGCGCCGCCGAAACGCTGCCAAAAATGATATTTCACACGCGCGCCATGTCCCGATGCGCCTAATTGACCTGCGCCGCCGCTCGCCAATGAAACTTTCACGCCTTTGGGTGTTTCCGCCTCATTCCACAATACGAACACACGAGCCTGACCGTGCAGCATTGCGCTGTTTTGTTCGCCAATGATTTTTGTGCCACGTTCTAACAACAACACTTTACCATTGGCGGAATACACGTCTTTTGTTACCAAACAGCGCGTAATGCCTGCGTGGGTCGTGATGATTTGCGTATCCAATGTACACGGAATATTTGTGCCTTTTGCCAACAAATACGTTGCATCGGTACGGCGTTGCGCTTTCAGGCTCGGCGTAACCGTTGGATTTAAACGCGCTGCAAAACTGTTTTGTGCCGGCGGATTGCCACTGTTTTCTGATGAACTCTCAGAAAAAGAAACATTCAGTGCTTCGCCTTGTTTAAGGTTGCCTGAAACTGTTTGACCGTCTATGCCTGATGAGCGGTTGCCAACCAATATATCGCCTAATAATCGGCTATCGGTCGGTGGTTCTTTGGGTTCGGCTTGCAACTCGGGTGCGGCTTCAGCTGCATCCGTGGGCTGCGGCTGCGGTGTTTCTGCTGTATCAATCGGCGGTACGGTTTTCGGTTCGGGTGCAGTGGCGATTTCTTCTTGCTTGAAATCCAGTTTTTCAGTAGAAAAATCTTTGGCCTGGGTTTTCTGTACGCGCTCCAATTCTTGTTGTTGAGCGGCAACTGCTTCATCATCGTCTCCACTGCCGGAAAAGGCTATCATACCTGCAACAGCAATGCCCACACCGACCAATGCAACAGCTAAAACCGCTACTTTGGCCATATTATTTTTGCCACCCGATGAATCCAACGGTAAGCCGGCTTCCACATTCACGTCATTGATTTGTTCGCTCAATGGCTTGGGTTCATTAGCGTCAATGCTGTTTTCAGCATTTTCAGGCTGCTCATAATCAGGTTCGGGCAAATTGGATTCTTGTTTTTTGCGATTAAAAATGTTTTTTAACACCTTATTCCCCTTTGATTAAGCGAATGGAAGAATTGTCATCTGTGCCGGTTTGGTTGAATTGACCGTTGCTGCTGAAACCACGATTTTCAATTTCCAAAACTTGATTGCCCAAACGCAAGACAAAATGTTGCGCTGTTTCGTGAACCACAACGGCATCGCCGTCTATGTGCGTATTTAACAGGGCTTCACTGCCGTCATCTAACACTTTGTAGATGCCGGGTAAATCACGGCCGTTGTTAAAGCGAAAATAGGTAAATCGGCCATTATCATAAATACTGGTTGGCGCAAGATTTTTGTTGCCACGTCCCCAGTAATCGGTATTAGTGTTAAGTGGAGGTGCGGATTGTGCTTGCCCGAATATTTCGGCCGCTTGGATACGTTTTTGCGCATCGGCTCGCCTTTGGGCAAATGCAGTATCGGGGTAATTGAAACGCAGAATGTATGTTGGTGGAGGTGTGCCGTTGGTGGATTTCAGGTCAAAGGCGTAAGTTCGCTTGTTGGTGGTAATCAGCAAGTTGGTGTCGGGGCTTTCGGCGGTGGGCTTGAAGAAAATATTGTTGCCGCGAGCGGTCATTTTCCATGCTTCGGCATGACCGATGCCCATTGCGCTACTTTCGCCAATAATGCGCTCATCATTTTCTAACTGAATAATGGTGGCTACTCCGGTTTTGGTGCGAACTACAAATACATCATCAGGCATATAAACAGCCGTCTGAATACGTTTGTCTTTGAGCGAGCCTTTTGGAATATTGGTTGCCTGAACGGAAAATGGCAGCATAATGGTTGCCATAGTGAGATAAATCAATTTATTTTTCATGAGAGATTACCTTACTGGTTTGGTGTGTTTTCAGGGTCTACGCGGTAGCTGGTCATCTGAAAACCCAATGGATTGATTAAACGGTCTTTTTCTTCTTGCGGTTCATTTTTATAGGCATAACTAACGGTAGCGATGAAACGTTGTGGTGGTAATGGCTGATTCACGCTATTGGTTGGAATGGTTTGTTTTTCAAAACGAATTTGAGCAACATCATTTCCCAAGAAGCTAATGGCATTCACTTTGACAATCACTTTATATTGGTCGCGCAAAATTTTATGTGGCGCGGCTGTTGGGTTATTGTAGAATTTGGCAAATTCCGCTTGAATGGTTGGGTCGCTCAACAACATGGCTGCATCGTAGGTAGCCTGAATGGTTTGCCAATCATAGCTTTCACGGTAACGCACATATTGTGCCAACCAATATTTATCCACTACTTCGCCGTAGGTTTTTTCAGCCGTTTTGAGTGTGGTAACAACATCGGTTACGCCGGTATTGTTGTCCACACGAACCAAAAATGGTTGCGTAGTTTTGAGTGGAGTCAAACCAGCGACCGCGCCAACTGCCAACCCTGTAATCACAAGGCAAACGCCTGAAATACGCCATGCAATACGGCTATTTTTACGCACACGGTCAATTTCTGATTTGTGAAATTCTTTGGCTTCTTGGATAAATTTCAGTCCCTGTTGTTGTGGATTAGGGGCTTTGGGTGTTTTGTTAGAATTGGTTTTCATGGATTAGCCTTTTCTGTAGTCATAGAGGGTTGTGGGTTAATCGGAAAAGGTTTGCCGTAAGGCTTGGGTGGATTGTGTGAGCAAGCAGCGAGTAGAGCAGTTGCTGTGAGTGTGATGAGCAATTTTTTCATAATAAAAGTCCCATAGAAAAAGGCAGCCTGAAAAGTTTTCAGACTGCCTGTTGATTGAAAATTTTTACAAGTTAATAGCAAGTGATTTATTTGCTTGTGAATAGGCTTTCCTCCAGCAAAAATGATAGCCGTAAATAATGCTGACGAATCCGCCTAATTGACACACATTCATTAGTAATGAAAATATCGTATCAATAAAACTATTTGGTTCTGGTTGAATAAACACAAATAAAACAAAGTACAAAATAAATGGAATGACAAAAAGAGTAACCAAGCCCCATTTCAAAAATGGAAAATAAACTCTTTTGATAGCTGATTTAAGCCGTTCAGAACTCCATGAAATCTGATTTAGGCTAATATTTTGCGCTAAAACGATTTCTCCATTTGCCCAATTATTCCGACAAATTGTTATCACTTTTAAATCATTGCCGACCCTCATTGGAATATCCCAATTCATTGTGCCAAATGTATATTGATTACCTTGTTTATCAATAATAAAAATTTGTGTTAGCGTGTTGGTATAGCTTCCAATTGATGTCCCCCACCAGTGATAACAGTTTCGGAACGCTGATGCAAATCAGCCATTTGACCTTCAAATAAAGTCAAATAACAGTATGAATTTTGCCAGATAATTTTAGAAGCCATAATTATTCCTTATTTTAAGATTTGTTGTATCCTATTTGATTATTTGGATTATTAGATTTGGATGAACCTGATCGCTTGGCAAGGGAATTAGAAGCAGATGAAATGGTTCGACCAATACCGCTATACCCACCAACCGTAGCTCCGCCAGTTAAAGCAGAAGCAATAGACGGAATAGATAACGCTACAACAAAGAAAACAATAGTTGATAAAATAAACATAAATGCTATTGGAATGAAAACAACAAGACTGATTGAACCTTTATCAGCCACTTTTATCAGGCCAGTTTCTATCATGGATAGCATATGCGCTTCAAAGAACGTGATTTGAATCGTACCAAGTAACACATAAAAAGTAACTGTTACTGCGTAATTCATAATTTGCCCAATCCAATTCATACCCCATTGTCGTGTGGCTGGAAACAGCATTGCTCCAATAAATATTGGGCCGATTAAAATAACCATTGCCAACGATATTTTAGCCACTAAATAAAAAGCGGCTATTGCTGTTAAAAACAAAGCGACCAATATAAAAATGAATACCCACATGAACGTAAATCCCAAGTGAGCAGGAATATCTAGAGTTGGAATTTTGCTTTTTAATTCCCAAATTTGCCCCATACTATCTATAAGTTTGTCTATGTTGTTGTCTAGAACGACCGCATTATATGCACCCGGATTGATTAAATTGCTCATATATTCAGGCAATTCATATAATATATTGGCAATTTTCAAGTATTGTGCAGCATTGAACGCACAAGCAATGATGATAAGCCAGCCCATTGCGCGTTTGGCTAAATCTATAAGATTGTCATCAAAGCCACGATTATAAGCATTTAAGGCAACAATTACGATATATATACCAAAACCTGCTGCAAATAATGGAGAAATTGCAGTAATAATGTTGGCAGTTTTGGCAAATAAATCACTACCCATGCCTTTTAACAGGCTTTCAAATATATTATCAAACATGATATATCCAATTGCTTTATACTTCCGACAAATGACATCAGCCATTTGTCGGAATATGTATCAAGAAAAATGATTATTTACAGGCTGAATAATCACGTGATTTCATGTGCCTGGCTAAACACGCTTCATAGTTTGAATATTGCCGAGCTTGAACTTTTTCTTGCAAATCATACATACGCGCCATTTGGTCTAACATCGTTTGCTGATTCTGAAATTTCAGTTGCTCTGCTGATAAGCGATTACGCAAATCGCTAGATGCTTTGATGTCGGTTGTGGCATTGATTTGGTTAATTAAGCTGTCAATCGTGTTCAAACGCTGCTGATTATCTGCCGTAAATTTAGACAGCATAGTTAAATTTTGGTTCAGCAAATTATCAGACTGAGCAGCATCGTATTGATTGCTTTTCAAGCGTGCCTGTTGTTGTGCGCTGGTTAATTTGTGCAAATCGCGCCATTCACTCGGTATGTTTAAATCGTAGTCAATCGCCCGGCGTGCCAAATTACCCATGCCGCGCGAGCCTTTAATCGCTGCCAGTTGGTTTCTCATTTCTTGAATTTGAGAAATTTGGTTTTCAATTTGTTGTTTCAATTGAATACCTTGTTGAATAGCTTGGGCAACCGATGCGCCATCAAAAACAGGAATACCTCCGGCAGATACGCTGCTACACATTAGGCAGCCTGAAAGCATAATCGCCGCCATTTTGGTTAATTTTGTTTTCATGGTTGAAAAATCCTTTTCAAAAAGAAAAAAACCGCATTAAGCGGTCGGGTCGCAGCTATTATCATCACGACAATAGCAATTTCAATTAAACACGTTTTTTCATGGCTCTACGTTCATGGACAGCCTGAATAAATGGCGCATACCAAACATTCGGGGCTTCACTACCACATTCAGACATCACGCGGTGCAACAATTCCACGTTATCAGATGAACCCGATAACACAGCCATTTCATCTGAAAAGCCCTGTAAATCCAATTTGGCAAATGCCGATTGCGTGGATTGCTTAACCAAAAACGTGCGGCTATCCACCGATAACTCCACCAGTTCACGGTATTCTTTTTCGGTAATGCCGCAGCGTTCGTAGCTGTTTTTGTATTCTGCATCAGGGTTCGGCAGAAAAATCTTGGTCGGCGTTTGTTGTACAATCGCAGGGAATATCGGACATGAAATGGCATCTTCGGGCGATTGCGAGACCAAAATCAGCCAACCACCCAATTTGCGGTCGGTTTTCAAGATTTTTAACATCAATTCCTGCAAGGTTGGGAATCGTGCCGCCCACCAAAATTCTTCAATGATACTGGCAAGAATACCGTTCTTTTCTGCCACCCCTTTCATCATGATACCGCGCAAATGGAACATATACGCCATAACAGGGGCAGTAGGCGGATAATCATCTTTCAGAATATCGGTTAAATCAAAGCCAACACGATAAAACTGTTCGGCATCAAACAGATTGGCATCATTATCCAAGCACCATGCAAACCGTCCATTTTCACTTCTGCACCAACGCCCCAAGCGTTCACGCAAGCTATTTTCCTGATTAACCATTGGTATGTTTTGCAACAAGTGGCTGAAATTGCGTAATTCGTGGTCTAGTCCCATTAATGTATCGACAGCAACTTGAATTTGCTTTTCTTCTTCGGCGGTTAATGTACCGTTGTGATTTGTGCCACACATACCTACAAGTGTGTACAAAAATTCCCGATTAGACGGCGTATCAGGCAGTTGAAATGGATTTAAACCAGTTGGTACACCTGCTTCCAGCGCAAAATATTGCCCACCCAGTATGCGGATAAAAATTTCCATACCCCTGTCCAAATCCAATGCAAAAATGTAGGGGTCAAACCGCTCTACAAACGTCATGAGTGATGTTTGTAGTGTGGTTTTACCTGTACCTGTTGCGCCCAAAATCAGTGTATGCCCTGCGATTTTTTCGCCTACATTGTCTTCCTGCGGATTGGAAAAGTGAAAATTGAAATCGTACAAAGTCCGTGATTTGGTTTGCAATGGCATGACTGCTGAGCCGTCCCCAATCGGATTGCCCTTGCTCTTGCCGCATGAATAATTGTGAATGCCAAATGTGGTGGCTAAATTAGTTGTGGTTTTGGGGAATGAACGCGGACGTTCGCGGCTGCCTGCAATTTGGCTGAAATAAGTGGACAATGCCGATGCGCCGGCTTTAGTAAACCGATAACCGCCCGAGTTCATAAACGCTGCATAGGCTTTTGAACCGTTGGCGGCGGCTTCTTGCGGCGTATCGCCATACACAACCAATGCCGCATGATAATCGCCGAACATCAAATCCCCGGCTGTTAATTTACCCATACCGCTGTATAACTCTTCTTGTTGCTCAACGGCTTGGTCGCCAACTGATTTCAAATTATTCAGTTGTTTGCGGATTTCAGCCTGCATAGTGTGCGAATTGATGTAAATCAGGCTTTGCGTGAGCGTAAATTCGCACGGCAACGTTAAAATATCCGTGAGAATTTTGGGCTTGCTGATGCCAAAATCTTTCAAGTCGTAGCAAGTGGCAAATTTGCGTTGACCATGCATCGGGCGAATTTCGCCAATATCACTACCAAAATGCAAAGTCGCGCTGCCCAATGTTTGATAGGTATCCACAAACGATAATGGTACAGGCTCATCTTGGCCATTAATCAGGCTGCCAAAAAAGCGATATACATCAGAAAAAAGTACGCCATTTTGATTTTGATAAGCAGCCAGTAGTGTTGGCTCGTAGGGAGTCAATGATGACATCATACTTGCCATTAACTCTTCGGCTTCTTTAATACCGTTATCAATATTATTGCTTTTGATTAACACAGTGATATGGAACACATTTTCAAAATAATTTTCAACGTGAAAACGCTGTAAATATTTATCGGCAAAGTGCTGGCAGAATGGCGTTTTAAACGAGTATTCACGGTTAAAATCAATCTTTTTGCGCTGTAATGTTGTCCATACGGCTAAACGATTACCCAGCGTTTTGCCCATACCTGACAGCATATTTTTTAAGCCAACAAATTGCGTGTACAAATAGTTATCTTCCACACCGTCAAAAGGCAAACCGTTCATTCTAATCACAAAGCCGACATGACCTGTTTCATACCACACAATATTATTGGTAACGTGTTGGCAAATTGGCGGCAGTAAGTCGGAATGTGCGGGCTGCTGCCTGAACGTCTTGCTGAAAAAATCGCTGAAAATCACTGTTTTGTCTCCCATATTTGGTTGGAATAATGGTGGTGGTATTATTGAACATTTTGGCGTTTCTTTTTCTGAAAAACCATTTTATTTCATAAGCATAAATGCGTAATGCTTGGTCATCAGTTTCACACACCGTTCTCAAGCCAATAAAAATTGGTATCAGTAAGGCTAATATCAGTAATGCCCGACCATTCAGGAAAGGCATTGCCAACATTGTTGCCATTACCAAAACAAAACCACTTGCTGCTAAACCGACAACAGGCACACCAAAAATCATGGCTTGTCTGCCTAGTGCGTTGTAAGTTGCATATTCTGTGTTAATGTTTTCGTAATTGCTCATATTTCAATCCTAGAAGCTCATTGAGCCGCCTTTGGTAAACAGCCATGTACCCAAGACGATTGCAGCACCTGCGCCGACAATCCACATAGATGCTTCCAAAATGTCGCCCCATGTTTTACGTCCCATAAAACCTTGTGCAAATTGCCATAACAAGGCGACTGTAGCCAAAACGCCTACCACAATGTAGATACCATCTCGGATATTCTCCACCATTGTTTTAGCTTCATTTGCAAAGCCACCTGCAGCCATTGTGGATTGTGCGGCCAAACCCAATGCAACCATTACCACGAATTTAGTGGTTTTGCTTTGTGAAATACGCATAAAAGTATTTGTTTCCATAGAAAAATTCCTTAAATTAAAAAATAAAAAAATCGCCATTGGGCGGTGTGGATTGATGCCGTTAGAAATCAGCGAACACGTCCCAAGCGGCGGTAGCCTTTGCGACTGTTTGTGTTTCTATCGGCGAGACGGAAACTGGTTTTTCAGTAACCGAATGGGGTTGAGCCACTTGCTGTTCTGCCGGTGGCGCGGAATAAGTTTCAGGATGCCTGTTATTGACGGGCTGTGGCACATAACTGGCTTGTAGTAAAGATGATTGCTCCGAGCGGCGACCACTGGTTTTTAGGCTGCCTGGAAATCCGATTGTTTGATAGGGAGAATTATCCATCGCTGCCAAAATGATTTTGGTAACGTAAGGCGGTTGCCCTTTGAAATCGCTTTTAAAACCAAAACGGAAATTGCCCGAGTAATAACAAGAAAATGCTTTTCGCAACGCGGTTTGTCCGTTGCCGCCGGCGCGGTCAAAACAGGCTTTGAGAATTTGTGCGCCGGCATTGATGTTTTTACACGGCTCAAATACGGTTTCATAATTCAAACCGTAAGCAGCTAAATTGTAGCGGTTCACTTGCATCAAACCCATACTGAAATTTTTGCCCTGCGCGTGTAATGATTTGGCAGTAGCGACCGCTTCGGCAAAATTGCGCGGTTGGCGTTTCAGGCTGCCCCGAACTACACCGATTGCGTAGGGATTAAACCGACTTTCTACACGGGCGACTGCTTGCAATGTGTTGGGGTGGACACCTTTACTGCATTGTTGTGCCAAATCGTTAAATCGCATTTGTGAATAATTGATTGGTGGCGGAGGTTCGGCAAAAGTTGGCAGCACGGTTGCAATGGTTGCCGTCATCATCAAAAAATGTGCTGTGTGCATAGATTTTCCTTTTATCAAAGTAAAAAAACACACTTAAAATAGCCGCATGAATAGCTGTTTTAAGTGTGTTTCCTCCGTGTCCAAACTGTGTCAGAATGCCATTTATTTATGGCTGTATGTGGCGGTGTGTACAGGCATCGATTTTAAAATTTTAAAAATAAATCAATTTATTAAATTGTATTTTGGGATTTAGTTACGGACTGTTAATCCGCAGGTCCCTGGTTCGAGCCCAGGTCGGGGAGCCAGAATTTTGAAGCCCGAACTTGAATGTTCGGGCTTTTTCATATTTGCACGTCCGGCGTTAGGGATGCGGCGAGATAGGTTTTCCAACGGTTTCGCGGTAAAATTCCGCCTGTCTGATTTCGGTTTCTTGTTATGTCCATCAAAATCCTGATTATTTCCCCCAGTTGGATAGGCGACTGCGTGATGACCCAGCCCTTGTTCCGCCGTTTGAAGGAACTTCACCCCGGTTGCACGATTGATGTGTTCGCACCGAAGTGGTCGATGGCGGTGTTTGAGCGTATGCCTGAAGTGAATGAGATTCTTGAAAATCCGTTCGGACACGGTGCGTTGGAGTTGAAACGCCGTTGGCGGGTCGGTAGGGATTTGGGACGGCGCGGCTACAATCAGGTTATCGTGTTGCCGGGTTCTTTGAAGTCGGCAGTCATCGCGCTGGCAACGGGCATCGGAAAAAGAACGGGTTATGTCGGCGAAAGCCGTTATTTTCTGTTGAACGATATACGCAGGCTGGATAAGGAACGTCTGCCTTTGATGGTGGACAGATATACGGCTCTCGCGCATCCGAGCCAGGAGGATTTTGACGGGCATTCGGGATTCCCCGAGTTTTCCATTGATGAACGGCGGCGGGAAATTTCTGTCGAAACTTTCGGTTTGAATCTTGGAAAGCCTGTTTTGGCTTTTTGTCCGGGTGCGGAATTCGGACCGGCAAAGCGTTGGCCGGCAAAGCATTTTGCCGAGTTGGGCAAACATTATTCGGCGGCGGGTTGGCAGGTTTGGCTGTTCGGTTCGCAAAAAGATGATGAAATTGCCGAGGAAATCAACCGCCTTTCAGACGGCATATGTGTGAATTTATGCGGTAAGACCGATTTGTCTCAGGCAATGGACTTGTTGTCGTTGGCAGATACGGTTGTGTGTAACGACAGCGGGCTGATGCACTTGGCGGCAGCTTTGGGCAGGAAGGTAGTGGCGGTTTACGGTTCTTCCAGCCCGACGCATACGCCGCCTTTGAGCGACAGGGCGAAAATCGTCAGCCTGCACTTGGAATGTTCGCCCTGTTTCAAACGTGAATGTCCGTTGGGGCATACCGACTGCCTCAACAAGCTTTATCCCGACAGGATTGTGCAGGCGGTTGAAGAGGCGGTATGATGGGTTCTGTTTTCGGGTTTATGCCGTCTGACGGCGGATATTGATAGGATGTTTATGGCTATTGCGAATAATAAAAAAGCATTTCACGATTTTTTTATTGAAGACCGGATTGAAGCCGGTTTGGTCTTGGAAGGCTGGGAAGTCAAAGCAATCCGTGCCGCGCGCGTACAGCTTAAAGAGAGTTATATCTATTGGAAAAAAGATGCGTTTTATCTGGTCGGCTGCCATATTACCGCGTTGCCTACGGCTTCGACACACATCAAACCGGATGCCACACGCCCGCGCAAGCTCTTGTTAAAACAATCGGAAATCAACAAATTAATCGGAAAAACCGAACGTGCCGGTTACACTATCGTGCCGCTGAACCTGCATTTTTCACGTGGAAAAATCAAGATGGAAATCGGTTTGGCAAAAGGTAAGAAACAGCACGACAAACGCCAGAGTATGAAAGAGGCGGATTGGAAACGCGAGAAACAGCGGTTGATTAAGCATACGCGCTGATGGGGGTGCGGTTTCAGACGGCATTTGAACAATGCCGTCTGACGGTTGTTTAGACAATGGTGTTGAAATACGAAACGGAAAAACAGGGCGGTTGCCCTGTTTTCTATTTGCGTAAAAGATGCGGATGACGGGAAGCAGAAAAACGGAAACGCCCGTCTTTGGCGAAATCGTAAACGTTGCTGACTGCCCTGATATGGTAGGGTGGTTCTTTTCCTTGTTTCAGACATTCGCGCGCTATTCTCCGTAATTTCCGGTTGGCAAGGCGTTTGTCCTGTTTTTCGCTGACTGCCGTGGTTATCGGGGAAAAGGGGTGTTTTCTGTAACTTTTACTCTTGATGGTCTCCCGGCTTGAAATACTTAGGTTTCCTTGAGTGCGATTCCGTACTTTGTCTTCATTAAAGTTTCCGTGATGTTTGAAATATATTTAGTAAATGCTGACCAGTACATTGCTATTTGAATGCAGGGCGGTTTTGTAAAAATTGCCGATTTTGTAAAAGTAGTCGGTAATTTCTTCTTTTATATCATCAATTTCATCTTCATAATCCCAAATGTCGGGGTAGATATGATGCTCTTTGCACACCTGCATACTGAAATGCTCCATTGTGCTTTTTATGTCGAAGCCTTCCAAAGCTGAGACGATTTCATGGATTTGGGCGGATTCGATATAAGCGGCGTATCCGTCGCCGTCCGAAATGGGTGCCGTTCCGACGATTGATTCGGATAACAGATTGCCCTTTAAGGGATTTTCTGCACTTGTTCCGGTCAGTACAAAATGTAAAACATCCCACATTTTATCGATGTCGAGGCAGACGGCAGCCTCATCCTCCAAATCTTCCAGTTCTTCAAACAATTCTTGCCATTCGGTATCGGTGTTTTTAAGCAAAGCCAGTTTTTCATTATCGACCAGTTGATAGGTTGCTGTCATTCCCATGATATTTCCTATAATTTCATTTTGAATCAGTTATTTATGGAATAAGTTTACCCGGATTCATAATGTTATATGGATCAAGGTGTTGTTTGATGCTTTTCATCAGGGCGATTTCAGCAGGGGTGCGTACTTTGTCCAGCCACTGTTTTTTGATGATACCTATGCCGTGTTCGGCAGCAATTGTACCGTTGCAGGCAAGAACGTTGCAATAGACTGTGCTGTTAATGTCGTTTTCGTAACGATAGACTTCATTGCTGAGGATTTCGGGCAGGAAAGTATTGTAGTGCAGGCTGCCGTCGCCCAAATGTCCGAAGCAGACGATTTGTATGCCTTTGAAATTCTGTTCCAAATCTTTGGCACACCGGCAGACAAAGTCGGCAACGCGCCCGATAGGAACGGCAATATCGTGTTTGATGCTGGTGCCCAGTTTGCGTTGTGAAGCGGAGATGTTTTCGCGCAACGCCCACATATGGATACGTTCTTGTTCGCTTTGCGCCAATACGCTGTCGGTAAAGCCTTTTTTATAAAGAAATTCGACAAGCCGATCATCAAGATTGCTGTCGGGTAATGAGTCGGTCAACTCAAGTAAAATATGCCATTCTGAATGTGTCGGCAAGGGGAGGTTGCTGAATTCGGAGGACAACTCGGCAGCAAAACGGCTGATCAGCTCAAAACTGCATAGGCGTTCGGCAAAGTGTGCTTGGGTTTCGGTCAGCAGGCGGACGGCGGATTCGATGTCGGGTATGCCGACCCATGCCGTTGCCTTGTCCAAGGGACGGGCAAAAAGCTTGAGCGTGGCGGCAGTGATGATGCCCAGTGTACCTTCGCTGCCGATAAACAGATGGCGCAGGTCGTAGCCGGTGGTGTTTTTATGCAGGGGATGGAGATGGGAAACCAGTTCGCCGTTGGGGAGGACGACTTCCAAACCGATAACCAGGTCGCGCATCGTGCCGTAACGCAATACGTTCAAACCTCCGGCATTGCAGGCGATGTTGCCGCCGATTTGGCACGAGCCTTCGCTGGCGAGACTGAGTGGAAACAGCCTGTTTGAGGATTCGGCTGCCTGTTGGACGGTTTGGAGTACGGAACCTGCTTCGACGGTAATACAGTTGTCTGCCAAATCGATGTTGCGGATGCGGTTGAGTTTGGAAAGGTTCAGCAATACGCCGTTTTCCGATACTGCCGCGCCGCACAAACCGGTATTGCCGCCTTGCGGCGTAACCGGAATACGGTGTTTGTGGCAGAAACGCATAATGGTTTGCACGCTTTCAACGCTGCGCGGCTGCAAAATGATGTCTGGTGCAGACGTAAAGCGGTTGCGCCGGTCTTCTAAAAGCGTCGGAGAAGGTTCGGCAATTTCATCTGCCGGCAGGAGTCGGGAAAATTCGGTATGCAGGTCAAGCATGTTTGTCGGAAGGGTGGGGAGGAGATTGAGGAAGGGAATCTGATGCCGTCTGAAAAGTCAAAAAAGCAGGATACTGAACGTATCCTGCTTTTTTGCAAGCGGAAAATGCTTATTTTGCAGCTTCAGATGCAGCGGCAGGAGCTTCGGCAGCAGGTGCTTCAGCAGCGGGAGCTTCGGTAGAGGAAGCCTCAGCAGCAGGAGCTTCAGCGGCAGGAGTTTCGGTAGCGGAAGCTTCAGCAGCAGGAGTTTCGGTAGAGGAAGCCTCAGCAGCAGGAGCTTCAGTAGCGGGAGCTTCGGCGGCAGGTGCTTCGGTAGCAGGAGCTTCAGCGGCTTTTTCTCCGCCGCAGGCGGCCAGAGCCAAAGACAACAAAGCAGCGGCAAACAGGGATGTTTTCATTTTAGTAACCTTTAAAATCAATTTAAATCAAATTAGGGTAAAACAGTCATTATCGACCATCATTACAAACCAAGTTGAAAATTCATTGCTGAATTTTGCGTAATTATGCACCACGAAATAGGGGATTGCAACGGTGTGCAAATGGGAAAGCAGGTTTGAATGAAAAGTTTTCTGGCGGGCGGATTGATAAATCCTGTAAAACGGTTTTGCTGTTAAAAATTCGATAGGGATGAATATTATAGAGATTAATATAATTCAGTATCTTGTATGATTTATTAGAGCGAATTGGGAAAGTCGGCAGACAGGTCGGAATGGTTTTTAAGAATGTTGTAAAAAAGTTACACCGCAATAAAATAACAAAAATTTACATTGAAATATGTGCTGTACAGTTTATGAACAGGTTAACGGTAATCGGCTGGCGCGGCGGTTGTGTTAGAATGCGCCTGTAATCAATCTGCTGTTCCTGAAAGGACAAATATGGCTATTGCAAAAAATTCCGTGGTTTCGCTGCATTATGAGATGTATGATGCCAACAATCAGCTTTTGGACAAAACCGAAGAATCGATTGCGTATCTGCACGGCGGTTACGACGGCATTTTCCCTTTGGTGGAAGAGGCGTTGCACGGTAAGGATGTCGGCGATACGGTCGATGTGGCACTTTCTCCCGACGATGCGTTCGGCGAGCAGGATCCGGAGTTGGTCCGTATTGAAGATGTGGGCGTGTTTCCTGTTGAAGTCGAAGTCGGCATGATGTTTGAAGCCGACGATCCTGAAACCGGCGATGTTGTCGTCTATCGTGTAACCGATGTTGCCGACGGCAAGGCGGTGGTGGACGGCAACCATCCTTTGGCAGGCATGAAAATCCGCTTTAAGGCTACGGTTGAAAGCGTGCGCAATGCATCCGATGAGGAAATCGCACACGGTCATGTCCACGGTCCGCACGGTCATCACTACCACTGATTGCCGGCAGCTTGGAGGTATCTGATGCCGTCTGAAAAGGGTTTGTTCCATTTCAGACGGCATTTTGTTTGATGGATGGAGAAGGTATGTCGGTTGGGCATTATGAAAATTTTCCCGTCGGTTCGCTGATTTTGCCGCGCAGGTTGAGGAAGCCGGTTCATGCGGTGTATGCGTTTGCACGGACGGCGGACGATATGGCGGACGAGGGCAGTATGCCGTCTGAAGCTAGGTTGGCGGGGTTGGATGCTTTGCGGCGCGAGTTGGACGTGTTGGCATCGGGCGGCCAGTCGGCGCATCCTTTGATTGCACGATTGGATGCCGAGGCGGTTGTGCCGTTCGGTTTGGATTTGCAGCCGTTTTATGATTTGCTTTCGGCGTTTTCGCAGGACGTGGTCAAAACGCGGTACGCGCATTTCGGCGAACTGGCCGATTACTGCCGGCGTTCCGCCAACCCTGTCGGACGCATTATGCTGGCTTTGTACGGGAAAACGGATGCGGTGTGCGTGGCGCAAAGCGACGGCATTTGTACGGCTTTGCAACTGGTGAATTTTTGGCAGGATGTGGCTGTGGATTGGCAAAAGGGCAGGGTTTATATTCCGCAGGACGATTTGTTGAAATTCGGTGTTTCTGAGGAACAGATCGCGGCAGGACGGGCGGATGCGGCGTTTCAGCGGCTGATGGCGTATGAGTGTCGGCGTGCGTTCCGTATGCTGAAGGCAGGTTCGCCTTTGGCAAGGGAACTGAAGGGGCGTATCGGTTTGGAACTCCGTATGATTGTGTTGGGGGCGCAGTTGATTTTGCAGAAACTGGACGCGTGCCGATACGATGTGTTTGCACAACGCCCCGTTTTGGATAAGAAGGATTGGTTGATTATGCTGAAACGCGCGTTGTGGAAATGATTGGGGGAAAATGAATGCCGTCTGAAAGGGGTTGTTCCGCTTCAGACGGCATTTTGCAGGCGGTCGGTATGGTCAGGCGATTTCATGCGGGTTCAACCTGGCTTGATCTTCTGCACCCAAGCCGATGAGTTTGCGCAGTCGGGTCATGTAGAAATTGACATCCAAACCGGTGCTGTAGCGTTGCGCCGTCCACAGTGTTTCCGCCAGTGCCTCCATCATTTCGTGTTCGGCTTCCAGCCAGCCGCGTTTGGCGCACAGGGTGTCGTGGATTGCGCGTATGCCGTGCGGCTGGTCTATGCCCGCCTGTTCTTGAACGGACAGATGCAGCGACATATGCAGGAAGGGGTTGCTTTCGCCGTTTTCGGGCAGCCAGTCGGTGTCCAGATGGTCTTCGATGCGTTCGAGATAGCGGTGGTATTCGGGATGGGCTTCGATAATGCGGAGGGCTTTCTGTTCCAGTGCGCTCAGTTGCAGCGGATTGAGCCGCTGCTGCCACACGCGGGCGAAAAAGCGGCGGACATCGTGGGTGTTTACATCGTACATAGTGTGTTCGGCAAAAATGCGTATAGGCTGGGACAATGGGGGTTTTACATAAATTAAATCTTACCGTCAACCTTACCTTTTATAATATGGACAAATTATTTGTCTGAAACGGATTCGATTATGAAAAAACTGATTTGCCTGTTCGCCGTATTTTTGATGTTGTGCGGACGGGCTTTCGCGCTGGATGCGAACGATCTGCTGCCGCCGGAAAAGGCATTCGTGCCGGAGCTTGCCGTTGCCGACGACGGTGTGAACGTCCGTTTCAAGATTGCCGACGGATACTATATGTATCAGGCGAAAATCGTCGGCAAGACCGATCCGGCGGATTTGTTGGGACAGCCTTCTTTCAGCAAGGGTGAAGAGAAGGAAGACGAGTTTTTCGGCAGGCAGACGGTTTACCATCACGAAGCGCAGGTTGCCTTTCCTTATGCCAAGGCTGTCGGCGAACCGTATAAATTGGTTTTGACCTATCAGGGCTGTGCCGAAGCCGGCGTGTGCTATCCGCCCGTGGATACCGAGTTTGATATTTCCGGCAACGGCACCTACCATCCGCAAACCGACGAACCGGCATCCGCCAAAGACCGCTTTTTGCAGCCTTCCTCTCAAAACGGCAGCGGGGCGTTGCCGCCCCCGAAGGGGGATGAGGGCGGCGACAGCCGTTTCAAGCTGTCTTGGGATACGCTCAACGCCAATCTTTTGGCGTTTTTTCTCGCCGGTTTGGGCCTGAGTTTTACCGCCTGTATGTATCCCCTGTTGCCGATTGTTTCCAGTATTGTGGTCGGTGACAAAAAGGCGGGCAAGGCGCGGGCGTTTGTGCTGTCCGTCGTTTATGTCCAAGGTTTGGCTCTGACTTATACGCTGGTCGGCATTGTTGCCGGACTGACGGGCGCGCTGCTGACCGTATGGTTGCAGCAGGCTTGGGTCGTATTGGCGGCATCGGCTTTAATGGTCGTCTTGGCACTGTCTATGTTCGGGCTGTTCAACATCCAGCTTCCCAACGCCGTGCAGTCGTATTTCCAAAACCAGAGCAGCAAACTTTCAGGCGGTAAAATCGTTTCTGTCTTTATTATGGGCATTCTGTCCGCGCTGATTGTCGGGCCGTGCGTCGCCCCGCCGCTGGCGTTTGCCTTGGGCTACATCGGTCAGACGGGCGATGCGGTTTTGGGCGGTTTGGCACTTTACACTTTGGCGTTGGGCACCGGCGTTCCGCTGATTGCCATCGGCACGTTCGGCGGGCATATCCTGCCTAAGGCAGGCGATTGGATGAATGCCGTCAAATACGCTTTCGGCTTTATCCTGCTTGCCGTCGCCGTTTACCTTGCCACACCGCACTTGCCCTATTATCTCGTCGTCGCGCTGTACACGCTGCTGATGCTGGTTCCTGCCTGTATGCTGCTGGTCAACGGACGCAGGCAGAAACGCCGTCCGAAAGCTGTGGCATTCGCATTGGGCGGCATATTGCTGATCGGCGGCGCGTGGTTCGGCTGGCAGGGCGCAAACGGCAAAACGACCGCGCTGCACCATTTCCTGACCCTCAATCCGCCGGCCGAAGCAGGCAAATCTTCGGAACACGGCAAAATGTTTGCCGATACTGCCGCGCTGAAGGCAGCGATGGATACGGCGTTGAAAGAACATCCCGACAAACCCGTCGTTTTGGATTTTTATGCCGACTGGTGCATTTCCTGCAAAGAAATGGCGGCATACACGCTCAATCAGCCGGAAGTGCATCAGGCTGTCGATATGGAACGCTTTTTCCAAATCGACGTAACCGCCAACACGCCCGAACATCAGGCGTTGTTGAAAGAATACGGTCTGTTCGGGCCGCCGGGCGTGTTTGTCGTCCGCGCCGACGGCAGCCGCAGCGAGCCGCTGCTGGGTTTTGTCAAAGCCGACAAGTTTATCGAGTGGTATGAACAAAACCGCTGATTCCGATGTTTCAAATGCCGTCTGAAGTTCTCAGACGGCATTTTTGTCAGAAAGGAAAACGGCAATATCCGCTATACACACGGAAGCAGTCCAAAGATGTGAAAACTATGTGTATAAGTCGGTTTGATTATTGAAATTAAAAGATAAAAATACAATGATTAAAAAATAGGCATAAGAAAAGATAAACACAGCCGGTGTTTGCCGGTGTGTGTATCTTTTGTGGAAAAACATCTTAATGCCATGTATTTTATGGAAAATAATAACATGATTAAAAAATAGTCAATCATTATAGTGGATTAAATTTAAATCAGGACAAGGCGACGAAGCCGCAGACAGTACAGATAGTACGGCAAGGCGAGGCAACGCCGTACTGATTTAAATTTAATCCACTATAAGGTTCAGGTAAGCGGCTGCAACCGTCAATGTCTGAAAAGAGGCAGTGCTGTTTAAGTATGGAAAGCCGGATAAAAAAACTGCCTCCGTTTCCGGAGGCAGTTCGCGTGAGGATAAAACCTTACAAGCCGCTCAAACGGGCGGTATCGTGGGCAATCATCAGCTCTTCGTTGGTCGGAATGACCACGGCAACGGCTTTGCTGTCGGCAGTGGTAATCACGCCGGCGTTGCCAAAGCGGGCTTTCAGGTTGGCTTCTTGGTCGATGTTCAGACCGAGGAAGCCCAAGTAGCCGATCACGCGTTCGCGGATGATGTCGGAGTTTTCGCCGATGCCGCCGGTAAAGACCAGTGCGTCCAAGCCGCCTGCGGCAACCGCCATACTGCCGATGTATTTGGCAAGGCGGTAGATAAACATATCCAAGGCCAATTTCGCGCCTTTATGCCCCTTGGCGGCTTCTTCTTCAATGGTGCGGCAGTCGTTGGACAGGCCGGAAATGCCGAGCAGGCCGGATTTTTTGTTCAGCATTTCGGTGATTTGGGCGATGGTCATATTGGCGTTTTCGGCGAGGAAGCCGAATACGGAAGGATCGATGTCGCCGCTGCGTGTACCCATTACGAGGCCTTCCAGCGGTGTCAGACCCATGCTGGTGTCGCGTGATTCGCCGTTGGCGACGGCGGTAATGGATGCGCCGTTACCCAGGTGGGCGATGACCATGCGCAGGTCTTTTTTGTCTTTGCCGAGGAAGCGTGCGGTTTCGTCGGCGACGAAGCGGTAGCTGGTACCGTGCGCGCCGTAGCGGCGCAGGCCGTATTTTTCATAGTATTCTTGCGGAATGGCGTATTTGTAGGCGTGTTCCGGCATGGTTTGGTGGAAGGCAGTGTCGAAAACGACGACGTTGGGCAGGCCTTTGAAAATGCTTTGTGCGGCACGCAGACCCAAGAGGTGGGCGGGGTTGTGCAGAGGAGCGAGCGGGATGCATTTTTCGATGCCGGCAATGACTTCGTCGTCAACGAGGATGGATTCGCTGTACAGCTCGCCGCCGCTGACGACGCGGTGGCCGATGGCACCGATGCGGCTGTCGAGGCTGTGGGCTTTGAGTTCTTCCATCAGGGCTTCGACTGCGCCGGTGTGGTCGGGCTTGGCAGACAGGTCGACTTTGTGTTTTTCGCCGTTTACTTTGAATGTGATGTACGCGTCGGGCAGGTTGAGTTTTTCGGCAAGGCAGCTGAGCAGGACTTCGCCGCTATTGTTATCTAAGACTGCACCTTTGAGGGACGAGCTGCCGCAGTTCAAAACCAAGATTAATTTTTGGGACATTTTCTAACTCCGGAAAGTTTCAGACGGCATGGGGGTCGGACCCGGATACTAACCAAGTCCCGTGCCGAATCCGTTTTGCTTTCCTTGACGGGAAAGTAGTGGGGCCGGCTGAAACGGTTGATGAATAAAAACGCGCTATTTTATCAAAAAACCGTTGCGGCTGCTTGGCTTAATCGGGCGTTTGCGTGAAAATGGCGGAAGTTGGGTATTTTGACGGGGAAGGGAAAATATGCGGTATGTCGGTATTTTTCGAGGTTGCGGAGAGGATTCTTTGCGTTTTTCCCGTTCAAGCTGGTACATTCGCCCTATTTTTAGTTGATGCCGTCTGAAAAAAGGCGGGTGGGGAATTTATGCATTATTTCAGTATTCATGACCAATCGGGACAGCATATAGGCTTCTTTGTCTTGCTTGCCGACGATGAATCGGAGGCGCGGCCGCAGAGTGGGCGTTTTGCCGTTAAATTGGAAGATGGGGCGGGCAACCATGTCCTTTCGCCGTTTGCCCAGATGGAAATTCCCCAGTATTGGCGCGTGGTCAAAGACCGTATCGAGCTGTTTTTTGACGAAGCGGCTGTAGGGACTTTACGCAATGAGTATTTGAACGTGTCGGGGCAGACTTTTATTCTGACCGACCTGACCGGAGCGGTGTGATGGAAAGTATGTTTATTCTGGTGCCTATCAGCATTATTTTGGCATTTGTTATCGGTTGGTTTTTTTGGTGGTCGGGTAAAAACGGACAGTTTGACGACTTGGAAGGGCCTGCGCACCGCATTCTGATGGATGATGATTCAACAAGTAAACTGATTGAAAAAGAGAAGGAAAACGATGGACGCTAAAAAAGGCGGTTTGGGATTGGTCAAAAGCCGCCGTTTTGCCCCGCTTTTCGGCACGCAGTTTCTCGGCGCGTTCAACGACAATGTGTTCAAAACCGCGCTGTTTGTGATGATCAGCTTTTACGGTTTGGGAAAAAACGGCTTCCTGCCTGCAGGACAGATGTTGAATTTGGGTGCATTGCTGTTTATTCTTCCGTATTTCCTGTTTTCTGCACTGTCGGGACAGTTGAGCAATAAATTCGACAAGGCTGTTTTGGCGCGTTGGGTCAAGGTGCTGGAAATCATCATTATGGCAGTGGCGGCATACGGGTTTTATATCCAGTCTGCCCCGCTACTCTTGCTCTGTTTGTTTTGCATGGGCGCGCAATCGACGCTGTTCGGCCCGCTGAAATACGCCATCCTGCCCGATTATCTTGACGACAACGAGCTGATGATGGGCAACAGCCTGATTGAATCCGGTACGTTTATCGCCATCCTGTTCGGTCAGATACTGGGGACTGCGGTGGCAGGTGCGCCGCCTTATATTGTCGGGATACTGGTTTTGCTGGTCGCCGTCGGAGGCACGACCGGCAGCCTGTTTATGCCGTCTGTACCCGCCAAAGCAGCAGATACGGAAATCGAGTGGAATATTGTCCGGGGTACAAAATCCCTGCTTCGTGAAACGGTGCGGTACAAACCCGTCTTTACCGCCATTATCGGTATTTCGTGGTTTTGGTTTGTCGGCGCGGTCTATACTACGCAACTGCCGACCTTTACCCAAATCCATCTGGGCGGCAACGACAATGTTTTCAACCTGATGCTTGCTTTGTTTTCCATCGGTATTGCAGCCGGTTCGGTACTGTGTGCCAAGTTCAGCAGGGAACGGCTGATGTTGGCTTGGGTAACGGTTGGTGCGTTCGGTTTGACGGTTTGTGGCCTGGTTTTGGTATGGCTGACGCACGGTCATCGTTTTGAAGGGCTGAACGGCATTTTCTGGTTCCTGTCACAAGGATGGGCATACCCCGTCATGTTGGTGATGATGCTGATCGGCTTTTTCGGCGGCTTCTTCTCCGTCCCGCTCTATACTTGGCTGCAAACCGCCAGCAGTGAAACTTTCCGTGCCCACGCTGTTGCCGCCAACAATATCATTAACGGTATCTTTATGGTTGCCGCCGCCGTTTTGAGCGCGGTGCTGCTGTTTTTGTTTGACAGCATTTCACTGCTGTATCTGATTGTCGCCTTGGGCAATATTCCGTTGGCGGTATTTTTGATTAAGCGCGAAAGGTGGTTTTTAGGCGCGGCGGCAATCGGGGAAAAACGGTAAATGCCGTCTGAAAACATTGTCCCCAAAATACACAATCCGCCTGTCCAATGTTGTGAACACGCTGTGAATAAGTGGGTTTGTGCATTGAAATGAAAATAGAAAAATACGCTGCCTAAAAAATAGTCAGCAGATGGAAAATTTGAAGAAAGAAGCAGATATGATTAAACGACAGATTATCCTCGATACCGAAACCACTGGTCTGTATGCAGACGGCGGCGACCGCTTGGTCGAGTTTGCCGGTTTGGAAATGGTCAACCGCCAGATGACCGACAAAAACCTACACCTCTATGTCCACCCCGAGCGCGATATGCCCGAAGAGGCGGCACGCGTCCACGGCTTGACGATACAGGTTTTGGAAGAGAAAAACGCGCCGCCGTTTGCAGAGGTCGGCAGGCAGATTGCCGATTTTCTGCGCGGCGCGGAACTGATTATCCACAATGCCAAATTCGACGTGGGCTTCCTCAATATGGAGTTCCGCCGGATGGGGCTGCCGACTGTCGAGGAACTCGGCTGTACCGTTACCGATACCCTGGCGATGGCGCGCGAAATGTTTCCCGGGCAGAAAGCGAGCCTGGATGCTTTGTGCAACCGTTTTTCCGTCGACCGCAGCAAGCGCGTCCTGCACGGCGCGCTGATTGACTGTGAGCTTTTGGGCGAGGTCTATCTTGCTATGACGCGGCGGCAGTTCGACCTGATGGGTGCGGTCGCAGAGGAAAAAATGGAAACCAAACCCGTGGCGCATACCGAAACCAAACGCAGCGGCAAACTGAAAGTCATCAGGGCGGACGAAAACGAGTTGGCGGAACACGGGCAATATTTGGACGGCTTGGGCGAAGCCTGTATTTGGCGTAAGGAAGCCGTGCCGTCTGAAAACGGCGGGGAAAACGCATGAAACGCAAAAATATTGCCATGATTCCCGCTGCGGGCATCGGGGCGCGTTTCGGTGCGGACAAACCCAAGCAGTATGTCGAAATCGGAAGCAAAACCGTTTTAGAACATACGATTGGGATTTTTGAACGGCATGAGGCCGTCGATTTGACCGTCGTTGTCGTCTCGCCCGAAGACACGTTTGCCGATAAGGTTCAGACGGCATTTCCACAGGTTCGAGTGTGGAAAAACGGCGGACAGACCCGCGCCGAAACTGTCCGCAACGGTGTGGAAAAACTGTTGGAAACCGGCTTGGCATCGGCGGATGACAATATTCTGGTACACGATGCTGCCCGATGCTGCCTGCCGTCTGAAGCCCTGACGCGTTTGATAGAACAGGCGGGCAACGCTGCCGAAGGCGGGATTTTGGCAATTCCCGTTGCCGATACGCTCAAACGCGCAGAAGGCGGACAAATTAGTGCAACTGCCGACCGTTCGGGGCTTTGGCAGGCGCAAACGCCGCAGCTTTTCCGTGCCGGGCTGCTGTACCGCGCATTGACTGCGGAAAACTTGGAAGGCATTACCGATGAGGCCTCCGCCGTCGAAAAATTGGGCATCCGCCCTTTGCTGGTGCAGGGCGACGCGCGCAATTTGAAACTGACGCAGCCGCAGGACGCATACATCGTCAGGCTGCTGCTCGATGCCGTCTGAACTTCAATTCAAAACATCAGGAACACAAACGATGACGAACATCCGTATCGGACAGGGCTACGATGTCCACCAACTGAGCGAAGGCAGAAAGCTGATACTTGGCGGAGTTGAAATCCCATTTGAAAAAGGACTGCTCGGACATTCCGATGCCGACGCGCTGCTGCACGCCGTTACCGATGCGCTGCTTGGCGCGGCAGGTTTGGGCGATATCGGCAGCCATTTTCCCGACACCGCCGCAGAGTTCAAAGATGCGGACAGCCGCGCCCTGCTGCGCGAGGCCTATCGGAGCGTTCAAGTTAAGGGGTGGCGTGTCGTCAATGTCGATACGACCGTGATTGCACAGAAACCCAAACTCGCGCCGCACATTCCGCAAATGCGTGCCAACATCGCCGCCGATTTGGGCATCGATATTTCGTGCGTCAACATCAAAGGCAAAACCAACGAAAAACTCGGCTATCTCGGGCGGATGGAGGGCATAGAGGCGCAGGCGGCGGTATTGCTGGTACGGATTTGAACGCGGCAGGTTTCCGGCGGGCAGGACGTGCAAAAAAATGTTAAGATGGCGGCTGTTTGTTGATACGGTTTCCCAAAGGACAAAAATATGACGACACAAGACGAACTCAAGCGCATCGCCGCCGAAAAAGCAGTCGAATTCGTACCCGAAAACGAATATATCGGCATCGGTACCGGTTCGACCATCAATTTTTTCATCGAAGCCTTGGGCAAAAGCGGCAAAAAAATCAAAGGCGCGGTATCTACTTCCAAAAAATCCAGCGAACTGCTTGCCCAATATGATATTCCCGTCGTTTCCCTGAACGAAGTATCGGGGTTGGCGGTCTATATCGACGGTGCGGACGAAGTCAACCACGCCCTGCAAATGATTAAAGGCGGCGGCGGCGCACACCTCAATGAAAAAATCGTCGCCAGCGCATCACAAAAATTCGTCTGCATTGCGGACGAAAGCAAATATGTTTCACGTTTGGGCAAATTCCCTCTGCCTGTGGAAGTCGTCGAAAGCGCGCGTTCGCTCGTGTCGCGCCGCCTGCTCGCTATGGGCGGACAGCCCGAACTGCGTATCGGCTACACCACGTTTTACGGCAACCAAATCGTCGATGTCCACGGCTTGAATATCGACAAACCGCTGACGATGGAAGACGAAATCAACAAAATCACCGGCGTGCTCGAAAACGGCATATTCGCCCGAGATGCCGCCGACGTGTTGATTTTAGGTACGGAAGAGGGCGCGAAAGTCATCTATCCCTGCCAAGGGTAATCCTGACGTTAAGATGCCGTCTGAAATCCGGTTCCGATATGTTCAGACGGCATCGGCATTTGAAAAATATGCAGATTAAAAAAATCATGAAATGGCTTCCCGTCGCCCTGTCGCTTTTGGGTGCGTTGGGTTATACGGGATACGACAGCGAGGCGGTGCGGACGGCGGTTGCCGTACTCGACGTACTCGGTACGGCAGGAGACGTGGGTTCCGACGCGCCCGCCCGCCGACGGGCATCGGCGAAATCCGGACACAGCTACACAGGCACGGTGTCCAAAGTCTATGACGGCGACACCCTGCACGTTATCGATGTTAACGGCGCAAAGCACAAAATCCGTATGGCGTATATCGATGCGCCGGAGATGAAGCAGGCTTACGGTACACGTTCGCGCGATAACCTGCGGACGGCGGCGGAAGGCAGGAAAGTCAGCGTCCGCGTGTTCGATACCGACCGTTATCAGCGTGAAGTGGCGCAGGTTTCTGTCGGCAAAACCGATTTGAACCTGATGCAGGTGCAGGACGGGGCGGCGTGGCATTATAAAAGTTATGCTAAAGAACAGCAGGATAAGGCGGATTTTGCCGACTATGCCGATGCCCAGATGCAGGCGGAAAGGGAACGCAAAGGATTGTGGAAAGCTAAAAATCCTCAAGCGCCGTGGGCGTACCGCCGGGCAGGCAGGAGCGGCGGGGGCAATAAGGATTGGATGGATTCCGTGGGCGAATGGTTGGGCATTTGGTAAAGACACCGCACGGCTTTGAACGGCAAATGCCGTCTGAAACCGCGCGCCCTGCATTTTTGCGGAAACGCGCAACCGCCGTCTACCGCGATAAAAAAGTTCAAGAAGTGTTTTTTACGGTAAAATGGCGGATTGTTTGTAAACGGCGGCAGTTCCGCCGGTTTTTGATACGGACGGTATATGGATTTTCGTTTTGATATTATTTACGAATACCGCTGGATGTTCCTTTACGGCGCACTGGTGACCTTGGGGCTGACGGTCGTGGCAACGGCGGGTGGTTCGGTATTGGGGCTGTTTTTGGCGTTGGCGCGCCTGATTCACTTGGAAAAAGCCGGTGCGCCGATGCGCGTGCTGGCGTGGGCGTTGCGTAAGTTTTCCCTGTTGTACGTTACCCTGTTCCGGGGCACGCCGCTGTTTGTGCAGATTGTGATTTGGGCGTATGTGTGGTTTCTGTTTTTCGTCCATCCTTCAGACGGCATTTTGGTCAGCGGCGAGGCGGCAGTCGAGCTGCGTCGGGGATACGGCCCGCTGATTGCCGGTTCTTTGGCACTGATCGCCAACTCGGGGGCGTATATCTGTGAGATTTTCCGCGCGGGCATCCAGTCTATAGACAAAGGGCAGATGGAGGCGGCGCGTTCTTTGGGTATGACTTATCCGCAGGCGATGCGCTATGTGATTCTGCCGCAGGCATTGCGCCGTATGCTGCCGCCTTTGGCGAGCGAGTTCATCACACTCTTGAAAGACAGCTCGCTGCTGTCGGTCATTGCCGTGCCGGAGTTGGCGTATGTTCAGAAAACGATTACGGGCCGGTACTCGGTTTATGAAGAACCGCTTTATGCCGTCGCCCTGATTTATCTTCTGATGACGACTTTCTTGGGTTGGATATTCCTGCGTTTGGAAAAACGTTACAATCCGCAACACCGCTGATTGGAGCCATATCAACAAAAAGCCGCCCCGGTATTCATTTGAGGCGGCTTTTTTGTGGCAAATTTAAATTCAAAGAGAAAAAGCTATGCCGTCTGAAAGTCTTTCAGACGGCATCTGTCAGCATCACGCAAGAGGGAATTTCTTCTGTTTGGTTTCAATTTTTTTGGGTGATGTATGAGCCGTCATTCCCGCGCAGGCGGGAATCCTGTCCGTTCGGTTTCCGTTGTTTTTGAGTTTCGGTTTTTCCGATAAATTTCTGCGGTTTCCGGTTCCGGATTCCCGCCTGCGCGGGAATGACGAATCCATCCATACGGAAACCTGCACCACGTCATTCCTACGAACCTACATCCCGTCATTCCCACGAAAGTGGGAATCCAGAACGTAAAATCTGAAGAAACCGTTTTATCCGATAAGTTTCCGCACCGACAGACCTAGATTCCCGCCTGCGCGGGAATGACGGCGGAGGAGTTTCAGTTATTTCCGATAAATTTCTGTGGCTTTGGGTTTCTGGATTCCCGCTTTCGCGGGAACGACGGCGGAGAAGTTTCGGTTTTTCCGATAAATTCCCGTGGCTTTGGATTCCCGCTTTCGCGGGAATGATGGCGGATGGTTTCTGTTTTTTTGATAACTTCCTGTGATTTTGGATTTTTGGATTCTTATAGTGGATTAACAAAAATCAGGACAAGGCGACGAAGCCGCAGACAGTACAGATAGTACGGAACCGATTCACTTGGTGCTTCAGCACCTTAGAGAATCGTTCTCTTTGAGCTAAGGCGAGGCAACGCCGTACTGGTTTTTGTTAATCCACTATACAAAGCAATTTATCGGAGATGATGAAAAAGTGGGCTTGAGGGGGTCGGCCTGTCTGCAAAATGCCGTCTGAAGGCTGTTGGTGCGTTCAGACGGCATTGTTGTTATTTGATTTTGAAGTGCAGCCAGGCGACGTGCCCCTGTTTGAGGTAGCGGAAGGTTTCATTGAGGTTGCCGACGGGCGGCGGATGGTCGCCGACGATAATGACTTCCACGCCTTTCATTTCGGGGCGTTGGATTAAATCCGCCAGTTGGTCGAAAAATTGGGTGTGCAGGCTGAAGTTGCGGCAGAGGTCGGTTTCGGCGGGCAGGCCGTATTCGGTGCATTTGAGCCTGTGGTTGAAAATGTCGGATTCGGGATAGTCGGCGTGGCTGGTCAGCGTCATCCAGTAAAACAGTCCCTTGTCGTGTTTTTTGAAAAATGCCGACACTTCGCCGAACAGCTCGCTGTCGCACACGCCGCCGAAAATGGCACAGGTTTTTTTACCGATCAGGTTTTCGGCGGTTTTGATTTCTTGAAAGCCCGCCCTCGGATACCAGCTGAAGCGGTCGTAAAGCGAACTGCCCGCGCCGTGCATCGCAAAGGTGGCGTAACCTTCTTGTTTCAAACGGTTGGGGAGGCAGCGGGCAAATTTTTCGTCGGGCGCGCGGCGCAGTGCGAACCCGCGCAAACCGCCGTAGGCACACAGTTCGCGCATTTCGCCTTCGACCGTCGCGCCGATAAAGGGAAAACTGCCGCTTTCCCAAACCGAAAAACGGTCTTTTTGCGCCAGCAGTTTGGCAAAAGTGGCGTTTTGAAGTTCGGGATTGGCCGGCAGCCCCCAAGATTCGGCGACGATAAAGAGGATTTTTTGAGATTTCGGCTCGTTCAGATGCGTGGCGGCACGCTGCTGATTGCCCAAGGGGAGGAAGACGGGATCGACCAGGCCGGCGGTAATAAAGTCGGCATTCTGGCTGACGGTGTAGAGCATCGCCTGACTTTTGGCGTAATAGAAGTTGTTTGCGCCGAAGATATTGGCCATCCGCCCCCGGTCGTAGTAACTCAAATGGCCGGTGAAATAGCCGGCTGCCGCCACGACGGCGGCGCAGACGGCAATGTGTCGGAAGTCGGTTTTGGCGGCGGCTTTCTGCAACACAAACGGCATCGCCAGCATATACAGCAGCAACAGCCCGGTCATTATCTGATAAGGGGTGGGGGCGGTCAGGATGAAGGGGACGAGGTTGATGGCGCCGATGAGGTCCATAAAAGGGAAGAGCTGGATCACCATCATCAGCCCGTCAAACAAAACCGCCAGCCAAAACGCCAATACGCCGGTAATTTTGACGAAACGCCAAGGCAGGGCGATCAGCAGCGCGGCGGGAAGGTAGTCCAAATTGACAATCGGGCGGGCGGTGGCGGTCAGCAGTGCCAAAACCCAAAACATCGCATTGGGGGCAAGCAGTATCAGCAGGGACAGCAGCAGCCGTTTCGGCAGAAATGGCGGCAGCGTCCATTGTTTGGAGAGCAGGGTGTGAATATTCATCGTATTTCCTTTTCGGTTGAAACTTCGCCACTCGGACATCTGTCCTTCGGGGCGGCAGGATCAGACTTTATTTGGGAGGCGCAACCCCTTCCAAATCAGGGCAACACATAGGGCGGTGCTTTATATGTCGTCCTGTGTGTTGAAACATCTGCATTTCTTTCTGAAACAGGGGTATGTAAAACAGAGAACCGGATGACAGACCGATGCCGTCCGGGCGCGAAAATGCGGCACGGTGCGGCAGGGGGCGCGCACGCGTGTTGAGGGAAGGAAAACAGGGAAAGGAGGCGGGCTGAAACCCTGCCTGAAGAAAAGGCGGGTTTGAGGGGCGGAAAAAGGGGAATGCGCCGCGCGGAAAGTGCGTGCGTCGGCAGGAAGGGGGTTATAATTTTTTGCTTGCTTGCTTGCTTGCTTGCTTGCTTGCTTGCTTGCTTGCTTGCTTGCTTGCTTGGCGTTTGTTTGTTTCGCATTTTGGGTAGGGCGGCGGATACGGTGTATCGCGCCGCTTTTTTCAGATTCGGATGAGGATGGCGGGGCTGTTGTCCGCAATCGGGCGGTGCGGTTTTACATTACGTCCAACACATCGATGCCCAGCAAATCCAAGCCTTGTTTCAGCGTGTCGCCGGTGAGCTTCGCCAGTTGCAGGCGGCTGTTGCGGCTTGCGCCTTCGGCTTTCAAAATCGGGCAGGCTTCGTAGAAGCGGCTGAACAAGGTAGCGATTTGATAGAGGTAGGCGGCGAGGTAGTGCGGATACGTCGTGTCCGCCACGCTTTGCAGCACGTTTTCAAATTTCAGCAGCTCGGCGGCAAGCTGTTTTTCCAGCGGTTCGGTCAAAACGGTTGGCGCGGTCGCGTCCCATTCGCCGGCTTTGCGGAACACGCTTTGCACGCGTGTGTAGGCGTATTGCAGGTAGGGGGCGGTGTTGCCTTCAAACGAGAGCATAGCGTCCCAGTCGAACACATAATCGCTGGTGCGGTTTTTGCTCAAGTCGGCGTATTTGACCGCGCCGATGCCGACGGTTTTGCCGATTTTCGCTGCTTCGTCCGCGCCCAATTCGGGATTTTTTTCTTTCACCAAAGCGGTGGCGCGCTCGACGGCTTCGGTCAGCAGATCGACCAGTTTCACGGTGTCGCCGCTGCGCGTTTTAAACGGCTTGCCGTCTTTGCCCATCATCGTGCCGAAGCCGACAAATGCCGCGCCGACGTTTTCCGGCAGGTAGCCTGCTTTGCGGGAAGTGGTAAAGAGTTGCTCGAAGTGCAGGGCTTGGCGGTGGTCGACGACGTACAGCAGGCGGTCGGCTTTCAGACGGCCTATGCGGTAGCGCAGACACGCCAAATCGGTGGAAGCATAAAGGAAGCCGCCGCCTTGTTTTTGCACGATAAATGCGGCGGGTTCGCCTTCTTTGTTTTTAAACTCGTCCAAGAACACGACTTTCGCGCCGTCGTCTTCGACCGCCAGACCTTTTTGAACCAAATCATCGACCACGGCTTGCAAATCGTCGTTGTACTTCGATTCGCCCGCCACGTCTTCGGGGCGCAGCTTCAAGCCCAGCGTGTCGTAAACGGCTTGGGCGTGCGAGAGCGAAATATCGACAAACTGTTTCCACAATGCCAATACGGTTTCATCGCCGCCTTGCAGCTTCACAACGTATTCGCGCGCGGTGTCGGCAAAGGCGGGGTCTTCGTCAAAGCGCACTTTGGCGGCGCGGTAAAACTGCTCCAAATCCGCCAGCTCGAACGCGGCATTGTCTTTTTGCTGCTCGACCAGATAAGCGACCAACATACCGAACTGCGTACCCCAGTCGCCGACGTGGTTTTGACGGATGACGGTGTTGCCCATAAATGCCAACACGCGCGAAATGCTGTCGCCGATGATGCTGGAACGGAGGTGTCCGACGTGCATTTCTTTTGCCAGATTGGGCGAGGAATAGTCGATAACGACGGTTTGCGGTTTGTCGGTTTTCGCTATGCCGAAACGCGCGTCGTTTAAGGCCGTCTGAATGTTTCGGGCGAGGAATTCAGGACGCAGGCGCAGGTTGATGAAGCCCGGACCGGCGACTTCCGCGCTTTCGATGACGGCGTTGCCCGCCAATGCTTCGGCAACTTTTTGCGCCAATTCGCGCGGATTTTGTTTGGCTTTTTTCGCCGCACCCATCACACCGTTGATTTGGAAATCGCCGTGTTCGGCATTTTTGGTCGGCTGCAAGACAACGGGGCTGCCGGCGATGCCTGCGGCGGCAAAGGCGGCGGCGGCTTCGTGTTCGACGGTTTGATGTAGGTTCATGAAGTTCGGTCTTTCGGTTAAATTCAAATCAGGCGGTATTTTAAAAGATTTTATGCGGCAGAAACAGGAATTGTGCGCTTTTTCTGCCGGTTTACGGCGTTTCGGGTTCGGGTACGTCGAACACTTGGCGCAGGTAGGCGAGGAAGGTGCTGTTGTTGGTCATGGTTTTGCCCGGCGAGTCGGAGAGCTTGGCGACGGACTGGCCGTTGCATTCGACCAGTTTCAAGACGATATTCAAAGGCGTATGCCCCATATCGTTGGTGAGGTTGGTGCCGATGCCGAAGCCGGTTTTGAAGCGGTCTTTGAAATATTGGTGCAATGCCCAAGAGCGTTCGATGTCCAGCCCGTCGGAGAAGGTCAGCATTTTGGTGCGGCTGTCGATTTTGAGCTTTTGATAGTGGGCGTAGGCTTTGTCGCCCCAAACGTAAGGGTCGCCGCTGTCGTGGCGCAAACCGTCGAAGAGCTTGGCGAAATAAAGGTCGAAATCGCGCAGGAAGGCATCCATGCCGACCACGTCGGTCAATGCGATACCGAGGTCGCCGCGGTATTCGTGTACCCAGCTTTCGAGCGCGGCTTTTTGGAAATTCCGCAATTGTACGTCGAGGGCCTGGAATGCCTGCAGGAACTCGTGCGCCATGGTGCCGATGGGGGTAATGCCGAGTTTTTTGGCGAGATAAACGTTGCTGGTCCCGCGTACGATGCCGGGGGCGGCTTCAAGCAGGGTGCGTATGACGTGTTCCTGCCATGGGAGGTTGTAGCGGCGGCGTGTGCCGAAGTCGGAAATCAGGAAGGGCGGATCGTCCGGATTCTGTGTGGCGGCTATTTCTTTCAGACGCGCGGCTTTGGCTTGAAGCCGGCGTTCGCCTTCTTCTATGACCGCAGGGGTTTCCAGGCGGCGGAAGTAAAGTTCATTGACTATGGCAAGGATGAAGATTTCAAAGAACATCGCTTGAATCATGGGGCCTTCGATACGGATGTTCAGACGGCCTTCAGCATCGGTGCCGACTTCGACAAAGCGGCGCTGGAGCTGGAAGAGTTCGAGATAGTCGACGAAATCGCTTTTAATGAAACGCAGGCTGCGGAGGTAGCCGAGTTCGTCATGGGTAAAGCGCAGTTGGCAGAGTGAGTCAAGTTCCTTTTCCAAGTCTTCCTTGATATCGGCAAGCGGATAGGGAGTTGAGGCATTGCGGCATCGGAATTCGTAAAGGCTGTGTGTCTGCGGAAACTGGTGCAGAACCACTTGCAGCATAGTGAATTTGTAGAGGTCGGTGTCAAGAAGTGAATGTATGATGCCGGTCATATGGCGTGTCTCCCGATTTCTGGTGGCGGCTTAGGACGTATTAGAACATATCACATTTGCCCTGTGTACCGAAAATGCCGTCTGAAGGTCTTTCAGACGGCATGGTTTCAGGATTTTTTCCTTACGGCCGCATTGAGCAGGCAGCCTAAGGCAAAGCAGGTTAAAGAGGGAATAATCCAACCCAGTCCTATGCTGTATAGGGGAAGGGCTTTGTCGATGGCTTTTGCTGCCGTTTCGCTGAAACCGAAGGCGGTTTTGTATGCATCGAGCAGACCGACCGCCAGTGCAGGCATCATGGTGCAGAAATAGACGATGCGGCTGCTGCCGAACAGCCTGTCGGTCAGGGTCAGCAGGATGAGTACGATGGTCAGCGGATAAAGCAGCATGAGCATGGGGACGGAAATCTGCAGGATGGCTGACAGACCCTTGTTTGCCAAGACAATGGAAACCAGCGTATTGATGATGACGAAGGTTTTGTAGGAAATGCCCGGACAGAGGCGGTTGAAATATTCGGCGCATGAGGTAATCAGGCCGACAGCGGTGGTCAGGCAGGCAAGCAGTACGATAATGCCCAGCAGCAGGTTGCCGCCCAGTCCGAAATAGTATTGTGCCGATTTCGACAATACCAGCGCACCGTTTTCCTGCAAACCGATTCCCGCCACACTGGTTGCCCCCATATAGCCTATCAGCAGGTAAACCGCAGCAAGGCAGCCTGCAGCCATCAGGCCTGATATGGCGGTGGTTTTCAGCAGGTCCGAACGGTTGTCGACACCCATGGCGCGGACGGCGTCGATAACGATAATGGCAAAGACGAGTGAGGCGAGGGCGTCCATCGTGCCGTAGCCTTCCAAAATGCCTTTAATCATCGGGCGGACGGCAAAATCGCCTTGTGCGGCAAGCGGTGCGCCGATGGGGTTGAGTGCGGCATAACCGACCAATACGGCGATGGTCAGCAGGAGTGCGGGCGTCAGGATTTTTCCGATGCGGTCAACCAATTTGCCCGGAGACATCGAAAGCCAGTAGGCCAGGCCGAAAAAAAGTAGGCTGAATACTGCCTGAGCCATATTCGGGGGAAGGTTGCCGATCAGCGGTAAAACGCCGATTTCAAAGGAAACCGTCGCCGTCCGGGGCAGGGCGAACAGCGGGCCGATGGCAAGGTAGAGGGAGGCGGCAAACGCTATGCCGTACCAGGGGGCGACACGCGAGGCGAGTGCTTCGACATCACGGGAACCCGAGTAGCCGATGGCGATTACGCCCAATAGCGGCAGGCCTGCACCGGTCAATAGGAAGCCGGGCATGGAAATCAGCCAGTTTTCGCCTGCCTGTTGGCCGAGATACGCGGGATAGATGAGGTTGCCTGCGCCGAAAAACAGGGCAAACAGCATGAGTCCGACCGCCCATAATGAGGCTTGGTTTTGTTTGCTTGTCATCCATGTTCCTTTTTAAATAGGTCAATCCGGTGTTTCTGTCCCGGTCGTGCCGTCTGAATGCGCCCCTTCATGATTGAGGCTGATTCGGATTTCTCCGAAACCGTCTTCCTGTACGATTCTGACCAAGCCTTCCTTGGCAAGCTCCAACAGTGCGATGAAGTTGACGACCACGTAAGCCGCGCCCTGTTCGGGATTGAACAGGTCGTGAAACCCGCATATCCCGTGTTCGTTCAAACGGCGCAGGATTGCCGTCATTTGCGCTCGCACGGAGATGGTTTCTTTGATCACTTCGTGACTGCGCGTATGTTTTGCCCGAGACAAAATACTCAGCCACGCTTGCGTTAAGTCGGCAATATAGACTTCGGGCAGCTTGGCTTCGACGACAATTTCCAGAGGCAGGTACGCCCATGCGAAATCCCGTCCGGCTCGGGGCAGCGCGTCCAAACCCTGTGCCGCCAGCTTCATCTGTTCATAAGCCAACAGGCGGCGCACCAACTCGGCACGCGGGTCGGCTTCTTCGTCTTCGACGGCTTCGGTACGCGGCAGCAGCAGGCGCGATTTGATTTCAATCAGCATGGCCGCCATAAGCAGGTATTCCGCCGCCAAATCAAACTGATAGGCTTCCATTTGGGCAATATAGTGCAGATACTGTTCGGTAATCTTCACCATCGGAATATCCAGTACGTCGATATTCTGTTTGCGGATCAGATACAGCAGTAGATCCAAAGGGCCTTGGAAGCTGCCCAATACGACTTTCAATGCATCGGGCGGAATAAACAAATCCTGGGGCAAATCGGTAACGGGTTGACCGAATACCCATGCGACAGTGTGCTCGGATGGTGCGGATGGGGCAGGGATGGGCGGCATGGCGTGAATCGGTAAGTGAATTTTAATATAAATTTACAAAAGAAAACAATCTGCCGGCATTCACGCATAATGTGGTCGGGCAGATGTTCAGACGGCATTATAACGGCTTTTAAATGCAAATGTTTTGAAAAGGAGCGGGTTGTGAATACGGTTTTGCTAAAACCTCTTAATTAATATAAATGTCTGAATTTTAAGTTTCTTGAGACAATATAATCAGTACTGGCTCTATCTATATAACCAGTAGCTTCTTTTACTTCAATATTATCTACATTACCGTATATTACAGGTAGCGACCCATAAATGATAAATTTATTCCCCAAAATTTTTTTACTAATTGATATATCATCTTCCATAAGTAATTCAGCGTAATTTTTAGCTCTTACTTGAAATCTAAACAATATTTTTCCTGCGTAAATTCTCGCATATGTGGGAGAGTTTATACCATAATCTTTGTATAGATGAACAATAGAAATACATTGTTTATCTATGCAATAATAAGCTACTTTTTGTTGGTCAAGATAACGGCAATATATGTAATACATACTGCAAAGTATTACCACTAATAATGTAAAACTTGTTCTTAGGATACATATTTTGCGATAACGTATCTTACTCTGCGCTTGCTCAAATTCGGTGGTATAATTTTTCTTAATAAAATTAATACATTCTTTTAATTTTTCTGTAAAAATTTTTGTTGATATCACAGAAACAATTTCATCAGTTAGCAAGCTATCTATTTGTACTATGTCGCCATTAATAATGACCCCAAAATTTTCTCTATATTGATAAATTTCTTCTTGTGATGATGCATTTTCTTGTATTTCTTTTAATAAAGATTCTGACATTTTTAATAAATGCAAAACTCCTACTCCACCATCATCCATTAAAAAACTACCTAGCCAAGCTAAATTATCATTAGTTTCAAAAACACCAAACCTATCATTACTTCCATCTTTGAAAAAATCTTTAGTAAATATTAAACTCATACTTATTTCTTATTAATTTACATTTTAGGATAAACAGTAATATTTGGTTCTAAATAACCTTCAACTTTTACACCACTTGGTGTAATGCCTTTCCATATTCGAGTAGGTTTTCCACCGCGCAATTCTATACTAATTGTTTTATTTGCAAATGCATGTTCAACTTCATTTTTGATGCGAGCACCATCCCATGATTTTGGAAACATTGTTGAAATTCCACCATTGTTTGTTTTTGGAACCCATCTTCTGGTATATACCATATACTACAAAAAATATCGGAATAAGCATTAGTAATAAAAATGAAAAAAATAACTAAATTATTAACGAATTCCATTAAATAGCTCTCCGATACTTGGTATATTATTAGGAATCATATATTTTATGTTATTTTTTATCCGTATCCTTTTTTGTCCTAAATCATAACCATAGTTTGTTCAAATGCCGTCTGAATCCTGTTTCAGACGGCATTGCTTATTTTTTGCCTGCGATGTGTTCCACCGCCGCCTGCGCGCAATACAGACCGAACGAAGCGGTAACGAGCATACTTGCGCCATAGCCGGCGCACGACAAGCCTTGCGGAGCGGCATCGGCAGAACACGCCGCACCCGATTGCGGCGGTGTGATGTTTTCGGTTGAGAACACGCAGGGCACGCGCATTTTTTCCTTAGTATCGCGGCTGAAGCCGTAGCGTTTCCGCAAGGTGTAGCGCAGGTTGGCAAGCAGCGGATCGTGGGTTACGCGGCTCAAATCGGCGGTTTGGATCGACGCCGGATTTTTTTGTCCGCCCGCGCCGCCGCTGATGATAAAAGGTTGACGGTTTTTCACAAAATAAGCCGCCATTGCCGCTTTGACGCGCACTTGGTCGATCGCGTCGATGACGAAATCAAAACCTTTTCCGAAGTATTCCGGCAAATTGTCTTCGGTAACGAAATCTTCAATTTCAAATACTTCGCATTGCGGATTGATTTGTGTAATGCGTTCGCGCAAGGCGGTAACTTTTGCTTTGCCGAAGTCGCCGGTCAGGGCGTGCAGCTGGCGGTTGACATTCGATTCGGCAACGTTGTCCAAATCAATCAAAGTCAAACGCCCGATGCCCGTGCGCGCCAAAGCTTCGACCGCCCACGAGCCGACACCGCCCACGCCGACCACGCAGACGTGTGCCTGTGAAAAGTGCGCCAAGGCAGAGTCTCCGTAGAGTCTGGCGATGCCGCCGAAGCGTCGCGAAGAGGTCAAAGCGTTGTCGGACATGGTCGAATCCTGCAAGATTGCGTCAAATCAAAAAGTGAACGAAAGCCGGCAAAAAATGCCTGACTGCACGGAAGCGGCATATTATACTGGAAAGCGGTCAGGCTGTTCGGCTGTTGTATAAAGCCCGACGGCGGGTCTATAATGAAACGGCGCAAGCTGTCCCTGCGCCCATCCGACAAGACGGCACCGCGAGGCGGTGCAAAAGGAGAATACGATATGTACAAACATCTGGTCGTTGCCGTTGACGGCAGTGAAACTTCCATCAATGCCCTGAAACATGCCGCCGAACTTGCAGGAGTCAACAGCGCGCGCTTGACTTTGGTGCACGTTGCCAATCCTGCCGAATATATGGCACTTGCCCCTGAATTTTTGCAACACGAGAGTTACGAGGCAGCCGCCATTGCACAAGGCAACGAGGTTTTGGATGCCGCCGAGCGCACCGCCCGGGAACTGGGTGTGGAAAATACCGTTAAACACCTGCTGGTTGCCAATAAGGGTGCGCGTGAAATGGCGCAGGATTTGGTCGATTATGCCGATGAAAACGGTGCCGACCTGCTGGTGTTGGGCACGCACGGGCGCACCGGCCTGATGCACCTTTTGATGGGCAGTTTCGCCGAAACGGTAATGCGCCAAAGCCACCTGCCGCTTTTGATTATCCGCAGCAAAGCCGAAGAGGCGTAGAAATTTTCAGTTTGAAGGCCTTAAATGTGATTTTTCATATTTAAGGCTTTTTAATTTATCTGTTTTTAACGGGAGGGCAGTATGCCTGATTACATCCGCACCTCACGCGCTGCCGACAGCCTGCGCGATATCAAAATCACCCCTCATTTCCTGCCGCATACGGACGGTTCGTGTCTTATTGAATGCGGTAATACCAAAGTTATCTGTACCGCTTCCGTGGATGAAAACGTCCCGCCGTTTCTGCGCGGTAAAAACCAAGGCTGGGTAACGGCGGAATACGGGATGCTGCCTGCATCCACCGCTTCTCGGATGCGCCGCGAAGCTTCGGCGGGCAAACAGTCGGGACGCACACAAGAAATCCAACGTTTGATCGGGCGTTCGCTGCGCGCGGTCGTGGATATGGAAAAACTTGGCGAACGCCAAATCCTGATTGACTGCGACGTGATTCAGGCGGACGGCGGCACGCGTACGGCTTCGATTACCGGTGCGTTTGTGGCGCTGCAAATCGCCGTCGGAAAATTGCTTTCAGACGGCATATTGACCGAAAATCCCATCCGCGAAGCCGTTGCCGCCGTATCCGCAGGCGTAGTGAATGGAGTGCCGCTTTTGGATTTGGATTATCCCGAAGACTCCGGTTGCGACAGTGATGTGAATATCGTGATGACCGCATCGGGAAAAATCATCGAAATACAGGGAACGGCGGAAGGCGCGCCGTTCAGTTTGGAAGAATTGGGCAAACTGATCGGACTGGCGGAACAAGGTATAAGAGAGCTGCTGCGTTATCAGCAAAATGCATTGTCCGTTGCTTAATTATTGTCCGTATGCCGTCTGAAAACCGTTCAGACGGCATTTTGTCAAAAATCTGAAAGAACAGGTTTTTTGCTGACCGCTGTCAAACGGCAGGCGGGAAAGCGCAGTCCGTTCTTGAACTTCATGTAAAAAATAGTAATAATAGCCGCTTTTCCAGCAAACCATGCTGCCCGACCAACCCTACACAAGAAAGCACGAAACATGGCGTTAATCGTACACAAATACGGCGGCACATCCGTAGGCTCGCCCGAACGCATCAAAAACGTGGCTAAACGTGTCGCCAAAGCCCGCGCCGAAGGACACGACATCGTCGTCGTCGTATCCGCCATGAGCGGCGAAACCAACCGCCTGGTTGCGTTGGCGCACGAAATGCAGGAGCATCCCGATCCGCGCGAGCTGGACGTCGTCTTAGCTACCGGCGAACAAGTAACCATCGGCCTTTTGGCAATGGCGTTGAAAGACATCGGCGTGGATGCCAAAAGCTACACGGGCTGGCAGGTCGCCCTCAAAACCGATACCGCCCACACTAAAGCCCGCATCGAAAGCATTGATGACGAAAAAATGCGCGCCGACCTCGCCGATGGTAAAGTCGTCATCGTCGCCGGCTTCCAAGGCATCAGCAGCGAAGGCGATATTTCCACACTCGGACGTGGCGGTTCCGACACCTCCGCCGTTGCGCTTGCCGCAGCCCTCAAAGCGGACGAATGCCAAATCTATACCGACGTGGACGGCGTTTACACCACCGACCCCCGCGTCGTACCCGAAGCGCGCCGTATGGATACGGTAACGTTTGAAGAAATGATTGAGCTGGCAAGCCTCGGCTCGAAAGTTTTGCAAATCCGTTCAGTAGAATTTGCCGGAAAATACAAAGTGCGCCTGCGCGTACTGAGCAGCCTGCAAGACGGCGGCAACGGCACTTTAATCACATTTGAAGAGGACGACAATATGGAAAAAGCCGCCGTAACCGGTATCGCATTCGACAAAAACCAAGCCCGCATCAACGTGCGCGGCGTACCCGACAAACCCGGCGTTGCCTATCAGATTTTAGGCGCGGTTGCCGATGCCAACATCGAAGTCGATATGATTATCCAAAACGTCGGCAGCGAAGGCACGACCGATTTTTCTTTCACCGTACCGCGCGGCGATTACAAACAGACTTTGGAAATCCTGTCCGAACGCCAAGACAGCATCGGTGCGGCTTCTATCGACGGCGACGACACCGTGTGCAAAGTCTCCGCAGTCGGTTTGGGTATGCGTTCGCACGTCGGCGTAGCCGCCAAAATCTTCCGTACCCTTGCAGAAGAAGGCATCAACATCCAAATGATTTCAACTTCTGAAATCAAAGTTTCCGTATTGATTGATGAAAAATACATGGAACTGGCAACCAGGGTATTGCATAAAGCCTTTGATTTGGGCTGATGTTTCACGGTTTGAAACGGACAACGGCACTGCCTTTATCGGGCAGTGCCGTTTTGTCTGCCGTCTGAACGTTCAGACGGCATATTTTTGTTCCGCCGGACGGATAAAACCCTTTCCGTTTTTAAAACTTGTAGCTCATCGTCATCAAAAAGGTGCGTCCGCGTGCAAAATTGGTCAATACGCTTTGGCTTGTGCCGCCGTATTTGCCGTTGCACAAGCCATCAGCATTACACGTTACGTCTTCGTCCTTGTCTTTCGGGTCGAACGAGCTGTAATAACGCTGCGTTGCCGCATCATTGCCCGCATCGAGCGGATCGATATAACGCCTGTCGAACAGATTTTTGACTTCGGCGCGGAAAATAAGGTTTTTCTTCGGTTCGTAAGCGGCGTAAAAATCAAAAATCAAAGGCTGTCGGGCAAGGGTTTCAGTCTGCTTGATGGTGCGTTTGCCTAGTTGTCGAACATTGCTGGTATTTCCCCCGTTGGTGCCGTCGATATAGCGTTCTTCTGCTGTAGCGCGGATGCTCTTGCCGAAATAGCGCATTGCACCGCCTAAAGTCAGTTTGTTGCCCAACCAGCGCGTACCGACTTCCAAACGTCCATAATCTCGCGGCAGAGCGGAAACTCTGCTCAACCCATAACCTTGTTTGAGTTGGTCTTCTTTGGAGGCATTGTTGGGTGACTCGCTCGCATCACTGAAGTTGGTTGGTTGCGTGCTTTTTTGATAGGCGTAAGAAAGGTTGGTAAAAAAACGTCCATAATCGTAATTCAGCTCCAACTCAAAACCGTGTTTGTGTACTTTGTCTTTGAAATTGCGGTGTTGGATGGTGTAGGCAAGCCTTGTGCTGTCAACCCAGCTCGGGATATCCCCATTCAAGTCCCACCATTTCCCGTAAACGTTGTGGATGTAGTTGTCAATGCGACTGCGGTAGCCGACCAGTTTTAATCCTAATATATCATCTTGTTTTAAAAATCCTTTTTTATAGGTATTGAAGCCAAATTGCCAAGTGTTTGCGCGCTCTGGTTTTAGGTCGGTGTTAACGCCGGAGTCGCTGATTTGGGAAAAATACATTTCTTGGATGTTGGGCATACGGTGTGTGCTCGAATAGCCGGCGAACGGCATAAAATAGTCGCCGAAGTCCGCACTAATGCTGACCGAATGGTTGTTGGCGCGCTTTTTGCCGTATTTTTTCAATACGGGTTCATAAAGTCCGCAGCTCGGGTTGCAATGTTTCTTGTATGCCGGCGAGTTTTCTCCGAATGCCCGCTTAAATTCGCCTTCCGAGCTGTAATAGCCCGTATATTCGCCGCCGAAACGGTAGCCGACGGTATTGGTGCTGTAGTTTAAGCGGTAAATGTCTTTTTTGAGCGCGGCATCGAAGTAGAACGTGTTGAAATATTGGCTGCCGGCCGGTTGGACAATGGTTGATTTTTGGGGCAGCAGCCCTTTATCGCCCTTAAACCGCCCCAAATAGGAATAAAGCCCGTTGTCCTGGTCGGGGCCGTCGAAAAATAGGCCCAATTCTTCAGGGAAGCGGTTTTTGCTGTATTTGTTGTTGAAATAATTGAAACCCAAAGTGGTTTTCAACTCGGTTTCACGGGGCAGTTGGAAGGTGGAGGTGTTGTTGAGGTCGAGGATTTTCGCGTTGTTGTAGGTTTCAAAATCTTTTAAAAGTCCCCAGCCTGTAAACTTAGACCCTTTCGGATATCTCTGTCTGCCCGAATTGTAGGCTGCGGTCAGATTGAGGTTGGTATACGGATTCAAAGACAAACCGTAATTGAATTGATAATTGCGGTTGATGATTTTCCGGCTGCCGATTTTGGTGTTTAAATCGCGAAATTGCGCCGTGTATTTATTGAATACGCCGTCGTATTCCAATTTAAACAGATTGCCTGCCGACTGCTGCTTCAGGCTGGACGGATCGATGGGGGTGATGTCGTATTGCGGCGCCAGGTTTTCCCGCCAGCTTTTGTCATGACCTTCGATGTATTTTTGCAGTTCTTGAGGGTCTTCGTATTTTTTATACCACTTGGTTTTCCAGTATTGCCTTTGTAAATCCCGCTCCCATTTTCCGCTGTCGGAATTGAATTTCAAACCACCCTCTTGTACAAAATATTGCTGTTTGCGCCGTTCCAGATATTCTTCACCAAAATTTCCGATGTGCTGCCCGCCGCCACCCACCCGGTAATTTTGAGCCACGCTATGCCTGCTATGTCCGTAAATCAAACCGACAGATGCTCCGCTTTCCAGCCATTTGCGTGCACCTAGCGTTGCCATCGCATTGCCTTTGTTTGAGTTGGTTCCGGTCAGACCTTTTAGCAGCAGTCCGTAGGTATTGTCGCCCTGTACGACGTCATCCACGCTTAAAGTCCGCAGGTTCGCCGAACCGGCAAGGCTGTTGATGCCTGCCGAGCCGCTGAAGCTGCCTTTGACGACATCCATGCCGGCAATAAAATTGGTATCGACAGATGCGCCGAATTGCGAAGAACCGCCAGCCCTACCTGCATCGGTCGAAGTCGAATAAAAGGTCTGCGTGATACCGTCCACCATCGTATTGACCCGCCCGAACCCGCTGTCGCCGCGAATATTCAAAGACACAATGCCCGAGCTTTTATCTTGCTGTGTAAACGCACCGGGTATGCTGCGGACGATGGCATCGAGGTTTTCGCTGGATTTGAATATATCCTGACGGGTCGATACGGCACGTGCATCGGTGAATACCTTTTTGTCTTTCGGTACGCGCTTTGCCTTAACGTGCACATCTTCCAAAACCTGTATCTGCGCCTTGCTGCCCGTGCGCCCTACATCTTCTGCATAACTATAATGATATAACATAACACTCATAAGATAAAAACAAATCGGCTTCAACCTGAAAGAAGATCTCATATTTTCCTTAATTGCAATCAAATAAATGTGTTATGGTATCACTTTTTAACATAAATAAACATCAGAATGATGAAGAAAAGTTGGAATAAAGATAAATATCGATACTATTTGTATTTGAAATGATGAGTTCTGTTTGTTTTCAAATGCAGATCCGACTTTTCTAAATGGTAATCCGATGCAAAATAAAGTTTGCCGGCTGTTGTAAAATGCCGATGCGGTCAAACTGTACAGAAGTAGCAGAAGCGGGTTTAAAAGGATAATGGCAGGGCAGTGCGGTTTTATGGTCTGAACGGGGCGTATGCCCATTCCCCGGGTTTTAAATCCAAATCAAACAGTTTCAGTCTGCCGCTGGCTACCCTGACCAGTCGCAGGCAGGGATAGCCCGCCTTGGAGGTCATTCGCCTGACTTGGCGGTTTTTGCCCTCGGAAATGGTAATTTCAATCCAAAAATCGGGAACGGTTTTGCGGACGCGTATCGGCGGAACGCGCTCCCACAAACACTCGGCTTCGCCGGGATTTAAAACGCGGACGAAGGCGGGGCGGGCAGTGAAATCGCCCAAGTCCACACCTTTTCGCAGAATATCCAAACGGCTTTCGTCGGGCGAGCCTTCCAGTTGCGCCCAGTAGGTTTTGGGCTGTTTGAATTTCGGGTCGGCGATTTGCGCCTGAAGCCTGCCGTCGTCTGTCAGCAGAAGCAGCCCTTCGCTGTCGGTGTCGAGCCGTCCGGCGGGATAGAAGCCGGGCAGACCGATGAAGTCTTTGAGGCTTTTGTGTTTTTCGTGCGGTGAGAATTGGCAGATTACGCCGTAGGGTTTGTTGAAGATGATGAGGTTTTTCATGGTTGGTCTATAGGGACTTGATGCCGGATATTGTAGCCATTTGCCTTTTGGTGTGGAATTTCAAGATAAAATGCCGTCTGAAATTGGTTTCAGACGGCATTTGTTTCAAGCAGGCTTAACAGCAGCGTCCGCCGTTTGCTCCGCAGCGGCGTTTGCGGCAATAGTCTTGAAACTGCAGCTTGGTCATCACGGGGGCGTTGGGATTATGTTTGCGCTGCTGTGCAACGTAGTTTTCATAATCGGGCACGCCTGCCATCAAGTTTGCCGTCAGCTTGATGGTTTTCCACCAAGACGCGATCTTATGCTTCACTTTGAGCCTCCTGTTGTTTTCCGTCGCGGTACACTGCCGGAATTTCTTTAGCAGTTGGCCAGCCGACTTTGCGGGCTTTCATCGCAGTACGGAAACCGTACACGGCGACAATCACGACAACTGCCAGGAACAAAGCGGTCAGACCGGCATTGATTTGGTCGTTGAAGATGATTTGTGACATTTCTCCAATGTCTTTAGCCGGAGCAAGGACTTCGCCTGAAGCCAAGGCATCGCGGTATTTGCCTGCGTGAGCCAAGAAGCTGACGCGTGGGTCGCTGTGGAACAGTTTTTGCAAACCGGCATAGCAGGTGACAAACAATACGCCGACGGCGGGAACGAGTGCCACCCAAACATAACGGTCGCGTTTCATTTTAATCAACACAACGGCGCACATAATCAAGGCTACGCCCGCCAGCATTTGGTTGGCGATGCCGAACAAAGGCCAGAGCGAGTTGATGCCGCCCAGCGGGTCGGTTACGCCGGTGTAGAGGAAGTAGCCCCACAATGCCACGGCGAAGAAGGTTGCAATCAGGTTGGCGGGGATGGAGTCGGTGTTGCCGAAAGGTTTGTAGAAGATGCTGCCCAAGTCTTGAATCATAAAACGTGCGACGCGCGTACCGGCATCGACGGCGGTCAGGATGAACAAGGCTTCAAACAACAGGGCGAAGTGATACCAAAACGCCATCATCGCCTCGCCCGGAATCAGGCGGCTCATAATGTGCGCCATACCGACTGCGAGGGTAGGTGCACCGCCTGCACGGGAAAGGATGGTGTTTTCGCCCACTTCCTTAGCGGTGTGCAACAGGGTTGCGGCATCGACAGGGAAGTTCAGTTTGGCGGTAATCACTTCGGCGGCGGTGTTGGCATCCGTACCGATCAGGGCGGCGGGGCTGTTCATCGCGAAGTACACGCCGGGATCGAGCGAGGCCGCAGCGGCAAGCGCCATAATCGCCACGAAACTTTCCATCAACATACCGCCGTAACCGATCATACGGACGTGGGTTTCGTTTTCCAGCATTTTCGGCGTGGTGCCGGAGGAAATCAGCGCGTGGAAGCCCGAAACCGCACCGCAGGCGATGGTAATGAACAAGAACGGGAACAATGCGCCTGAGAATACCGGACCCGAACCGTCGATAAAGTGGGTAACCGCAGGCATTTGCAAAGCGGGATTGACGATGACGATACCCAAAGCCAAGGCCGCGATCGTACCGATTTTCAGGAAGGTAGAGAGATAGTCGCGCGGGGTCAGCAAGAGCCAGACCGGCAATACTGAAGCCACGAAACCGTAAATCATAATCGCCCAAGTCAATTGGATGCCGTCAAGGTCGAACCAATGCCCAAAGGAACTTTTCGCCACATCTTCTCCGTAAACCACCGCCAACATCAGCAAAATAAAGCCGACGATGGAAATTTCGCCGATTTTGCCCGGACGGATATAACGCGTGTAGATACCCATAAACAGCGCAATCGGCATCGTTGCGGCAATGGTAAACGTACCCCAAGGGCTGTGAACCAGCGCTTTTACGACAATCAACGCCAACACCGCCATAATGATGACCATAATCATCAAAATACCGATGGACGCAATCACGCCGGGAACAGTGCCGAGTTCCTGTTTCACAATATCGCCCAAAGACTTACCGTCGCGGCGCATAGAGACGAACAAGACCATCATATCCTGTACCGCGCCGGCAAATACCACGCCGAAGATAATCCACAAAGTACCGGGCAGATAACCCATTTGCGCCGCCAAAACCGGACCGACCAAAGGGCCCGCGCCGGCAATCGCGGCAAAGTGGTGTCCGAACAATACGCCTTTGTGTGTAGGAACATAGTCCAAACCGTCATTGTGCCGCTCGGCGGGCGTGAGGCGGTTCGGATCAAGCTGCATCACATATTTGGCGATGTAGAGGCTGTAAAAACGGTAGGCGATGCAGTAAACGGATATGGCGGCGGTGACCATCCATACTGCGCTGACCTGTTCGCCTCGGCTGAGGGCCAGAGTGGTAAAGGATGCTAAGCCGACCAGTACCACTATGCCCCAAATGAGGAAGGTTTTGAGTGATTTCATCGAATAAATCCTTATCTCATACTGTCGGGATATGTCGGAGCGGACGGGCAACGGTTGGCTACCCGTAATCCGATGCCGACACAAACCGGAGTTTGACTGATTGATAAAGTGGCTGAGACAGTGGGTTTAGCAGAGCACCTATTCTTACCTTCGCGTAAAAATGGAATGGGAAAATATGTGCAAAACCACTGAACAGCGTGGGTAATTTTAACGCAAGTTGACACTGTGATAATAGTTTTTACCTGCTATTTGAGGGAATTTTACATTTCTGCCGGAGTGACGGGAGGGGATTGCGTATTCGGAAGGCATAGGCAGACAGAATAGTAATATCAGAATGTTAAAGATGGATTATATAATCTGTATATTCATGGACTTTGGGTAAATTCGGGTTATCCGGCTTGTGCAGAAGGGAATCTGTTTATAGTATGGTACAGCCGTCGGTAAGGAATCAGGGCGGTTAATTTATATTTTGTTTCTTATTGAGAAGTTTTCATGAATATCAAATTCTTTACACCGGCCGTATCGGTTTTACTTCTTGCTGCTTGTGCCGCACCTGAAATTAATCATCATGGCAGATACGATTCTATGCAGCCTGTTCAACATACAGTTACTCAGGTTTCGGATGGGGTATTCTCATGTGAGAACGGTTTGTCTGTACATGTCCGTCAGCTAGGCAGCGGAAAGGTTGAATTACGTTTGGATGACAAACGTGCTGTTTTGTCTTCCGCCGTTGCTGCATCAGGTGAACGTTATACTGCAGAAAACGGTCTGTTCGGACACGGGGCTGAATGGCACCAGAAAGGCGGCGAAGCCTTTTTCGGCTTTACCGATGCCTACGGCAATTCGGTCGAAACTTCCTGCCGCGCCCGTTAAACGGGGCAGCCTGTTTGAACCGCCGTCCGGATTTTTCGGGCGGTTTTTTATGTCGGATTTGTTTTGCAGTTCGGCCTCCGGCAGGGTTTTGGCTGTCTGATACCGTCCGTAACTTCGGGTATTGCCGAGTTTGTCGGCAACGACCGCTGCGACTTGGGCGGCGTTTTGCCGAACGCCTGCGTTACTTCCCTTTGTAGGCCGATCTCTTTGGCAACCGCGTCTTTGTCGAAGCTGTTTTTCAGACGGTCTTTTGAATTCATACAATCTATGGCTTGCTTATCTTTATAATTGTCCAAATTTCCAATAATCCCGCCCTTCAATTTTCCAATAACAAAATTCGTCCGGTATTAAATACCCAAAATCCATCGCCTTTGCAAACCAGCCGTCATAAACATAATCTTCATGACATCTGTCCCAATCCATATGTAAGTACACTTCAGTGTCAAAATTGACATAGAATAAAGGCAGCCTCGAGGAAATCTGATTGATTTTTAAGAAATCACTTTGCCGGCCGGAATCTGAGATAGGATCATTGTACGACAGCTTGTTCTCGACAACGGAATATAACCTTACCGCTTCATCAGAAGTAAACCCCTGAAACATCAGTTCCTTTAATTCATCCTTTTTTAATACAATGACTGAATCTGATTGAAGATAGCTTTCAAAATTGTCCTTAGTTAACTGCCAGATACCATTACGGTAATTTTTATAATCATAATTATATTGTTCTTTTGTTATAATTCCTTCTCTTAGATAAATATCAAAAGATATTTTTGCGTTTAATTCAAAATTTTCCTTATAATCAATCAAGTAATATATCTTTTTCTTGTGGACAAAAATGGATATACACTGAATGTACTCAAAGATGTTATCCAATAATTCAGATTTAAATTTCTCAATCTTTTCCATATTTGCCAAATTCCTTAATAACTTTATCTTCAGCAAGTCGTAGCCCGCATTAAACCTGTGCAGGTAAGGTGTGCGCGGTACGCACGCGGGCTTTGAGTGTGATAAAAAAGATCGTCTGAAACATTTTTCCGGCTTTCAGACGGCCTTTTGCCAAATATTATCGGCAGCGGCTCAATGCTAACCTTAAACCTGTTCCGATTTCTTCAGGACTGTTATCCAATGATAAAATTACATCGTCTGCATCAATGGCATCCCACGCGTCCAGCTTGACATGGCGGCTCGGGCTGATTTTCAGGCAGCCGTTGTGCAGCCAAATATCCACGCTCATCATGTTTTTAAATAGGGCGCGTTTGGTTTTATAGCCCAAGTTCCCGCATAGCTTGGCAACCCAATCCTCATAGCGTGGTTTAAAATTTTCCTGTTTTAAAAAATCAATACGTTCAGCTTCGTTGTCTAACGTCCTGCTGTTTGCCAACGCTTGCAAGACCGTTGTGCCTAAAGTTTCATTGTCGGTATCCAATGGCAGGATATGGGGGGGATATAGGTGGTCTATTGCCGTTAACCCCAAACCTGAACATGTTTGAACAATCAGAGCTTCTTCATTCGCATAAAAAACTGCCCAATAATTTTGATCCTGTTTAAAAATCATTATTTGATCTCCGTAATTTTGACTTTAATGTTTCAATTTTTGCCATACTCTACCACACGTTGCAACTGCAATCTTTGCTCCTTATATATTGCACCCCATCAAAGGGTTGCATTACTTTTCTTTCTAAAGATTACCATTGTATAGCGGATTAAATTTAAACCAGTACGGCGTTGCCTCGCCTTGCCGTACTATTTGTACTGTCTGCGGCTTCGTCGCCTTGTCCTGATTTAAATTTAATCCACTATATAAAAAGTATTTTTCTTAAACGACAGGGATTGTGCCCGCGCCATATTCAGACACCGCCCGGATGTTGCGCTGCCCGATCAGATGCTTCAGACGGCATCGGAAGGGTTTGCAGTTTTGGAATATGAAGATGATAATGTCCGCGAGATTGACGGCATTTGAAAGCGGTTATCCCGCATACCGGAGGACACGAAATGAACGAATATTCCCAATTAATCAAGCATCCCGATATTTCCCTTTCCCCGGTTTCAGACGGCATCAAAGTCGGCAATCCGGCGACGGGCGAGACTTTGGCGTTTGTCCGCACAACCCGTTCAGACGGCCTCAAGCTGTTGATTCAAAAGGCGGCGGTAGCGCAAAAATTATGGGCGGCAAAAACTGCGTTGGAACGCGCCGATGTGTTGTGGCGTTGGCATTTTTTGATAAAGGAAAACAAAGAAGCACTGGCGCGTCTCATGACGATGGAGCAGGGCAAAAGCCTGACCGAGGCGCGCGGTGAGATTGATTATGCGGCTTCGTTTGTACGCTGGTTTGCCGAAGAGGCGCGGCGGATTGACGGCGATGTACTGACAAGTGTGAAAGCGTCGCAAAAACTGGTCGTGTTGAAACAGCCGGTCGGCGTTACCGCCGCGATTACGCCGTGGAACTTCCCGTCTGCGATGATTGCGCGCAAGGCTGCGCCAGCTTTGGCAGTGGGTTGCGCGATGATAGTCAAACCCGCGTCGCTCACGCCTTTGAGCGCGTATGCGTTGGCCGTGTTGGCTTACGAAGCGGGCGTGCCGCAGGATTTGCTGCCTGTTGTCAGCGGCAGTGCTTCGGAAATCGGCCGTGAATTTGCCACAAATCCGATTATCCGAAAAATCAGTTTTACCGGCTCGACCGAAGTCGGTGCGAAAATTTTTGCTGACAGCGCGGCAGACATTAAAAAACTCAGTTTGGAGCTGGGCGGTAATGCGCCGTTTATCGTGTTTGACGATGCCGATTTGGACAAAGCCGTCGAAGGTGCGCTTGCCAGCAAGTTCCGCAACAGCGGTCAGACCTGCGTCTGCACCAACCGCGTTTACGCCCAAGCCGGCATTTACGACGAATTTTGCCGCAAATTGAGTGAAAAAGTGGCCGCGCTCAAATTGGGCAACGGCTTGGATGAAGGCGTGAACCAAGGGCCGCTGATTGAGGAAAAAGCAGTGGAAAAAGTCGAGCAGCACATCGCCGACGCGCTCTCAAAAGGCGCGGTCTGTCTGACCGGCGGCAAACGCAGCGCATTGGGCGGAACGTTTTTTGAGCCGACTGTCTTAAGCGGTGTTACGGCGCAAATGGCGGTGGCTCGCGAAGAAACCTTCGGGCCTTTGTGTCCGGTGTTCCGTTTTGAAACCGAAGCCGAAGTCATCGCAGCCGCCAACGATACGGAATACGGTTTGGCAGCTTACCTTTTCACCTCCGACACCGCACGCCAGTGGCGCGTCGGCGAAGCCTTGGAATACGGTATGGTCGGCATCAATACGGGCTTAATCAGCAATGAGGCGGCACCCTTCGGCGGCGTGAAACGCAGCGGTTTGGGACGTGAAGGCAGCAAATACGGTGCGGACGAATATCTAGAATTGAAATATTTGTGCATTGATGTCGGGTGAAGGATGCCGTCTGAACGGCAGGTTTTCAGACGGCGCCGCATTTTAAGGAGTCTTTATCTGTTGTACAATGCGCTCTGTTTTTACGGTTAGTTTTGATTTGAACAAGATATGATGGAAAACGGAAAAACAGTTTCGAGATGGCGTTTTGCCTTGAAAAGTGCGGGCTGGCACCTCTTAATCAGCCTATCGGTTGCAGGGCTGGCGGCATTGCTGGTTTTTAAGGTTTGGTATCCTTATCCTTATGCCGAGCTGACGGGAGGGCTGTCGCTTTATAAGCTGGTGGTGGCTGTCGATATTGTATGCGGACCCCTGTTGACGCTGATATTGGCCAGTCCGAAAAAGACAAGCAGGGCGCGGATCGTGGATTTTTCCCTGACCGGCGCGATTCAGCTTGCCGCATTGGCATACGGTCTGCACAGCGTTTCTTTGGCGCGCCCTGTGATAGAGGCGTTTGAAAAAGACAGGATTAATATTGTAACCGCCGCCGAAGTGGCGGTTGAAGATTTGCACAAGGCGCCGGAAGGACTGCAAAGCCTGTCGTTGTCCGGTATCCGCCGCGTCGGGCTGAAAGAGCCGGATACGGCGGACGAACAAAACAAAACCTTGGATTTGTCTATGCAGGGCATAGAGCCGAGTATGCGCCCGGATCGGTGGCTGCCGTATTCCCGTCAAGAGGCGGAGAAAATCCGTAAGGCGATGAAGCCGCTGAAAAAATTGGCAGATGCGAGAAAAATCGCCGTTGCCGATATTTTGAAGCAGGCAGATATTTCCGAAGATAAAGACTGGTATTTCCTGCCCTTTACCGGCAGCAGGCAGAAAGATTGGATCGTGGTGCTGGACGCGCAGGGAAATGCACGGGGCTACGCGCCGATAGACGGCTTTATCGCCGACTAAGCCCGATGCCGTCTGAAACCGGCGTTCAGACGGCATCCCTAAATATGCCGGACATTGCAAACACAACGGCGGCCTTGCCGCCGTACTGTCGAGGAACACGAAAATCATGGATTTCAGTTGGTTGGCAGAACCGCATACCTGGATAGGTTTTGCCACGCTTTTGGTGTTGGAAGTCGTATTGGGGATAGACAACCTTGTCTTTGTGGCGATTTTGGCAAACAAGGTTCAGCCCGCACGGCGCGACCGCGCACGGATTACCGGGCTGGGGCTGGCAGTCGTCATCCGCATCATTATGCTTGCTTTTATGGCGCACATCATCACGCTGACCGAACCGCTGTTCCAAATCGGCGGCCTCGCCGTTTCCGGCAAGGACATGATTATGCTCGCGGGCGGTATTTTCCTGCTTTACAAAGCCACTACCGAACTGCACGAACGCCTCGAAGGGCACAACCGGTTTGCCGTTGCCGACAACCAAAAAAAACACGCGCCGTTTTGGGGCGTGGTTGCGCAAATCCTGATACTGGATGCCGTGTTTTCCATCGATTCGGTCATCACCGCCGTGGCGATGGTCGATCACATCGTCGTGGCGATGGGTGCGGTGGTTGTTGCGATGGCTGTAATGATTTCCGCCAGCAAACTCTTGACCGAATTTGTCGACAGACACCCTACGGTCGTGATGCTTTGCCTTGGTTTTTTGTTGATGATCGGTTTCAGTCTCATTGCAGAAGCGTTCCATTTCCATATCCCTAAAGGTTATCTCTATGCCGCTATCGGTTTTTCCATCCTGATAGAACTGTTTAACCAGATTTCACAGAGGAACAGCCGTAAGAACGACTATATCAGCAGCTCTTGGCGTAAACGGACTGCTGAAAATGTCTTGGGTATGATGGGTATACGCGAGAGCGTGCTGGCCAAAGCGGGTAATGAAGCCGAAGACGACGCCCATTTTGAAGAAAATGAGAAATCCATGATACGCAGCGTTTTAACGCTTGCCGAGCGTCCGATTCCGGGCATCATGATTCCTCGGCGCGACATCGAACGGCTGGATATTTCCCAAAGCCGCGAAGAACAGTATGCCCAACTGCAAAATACGCCTTACAGCCGCCTGCTTGTTGTCGGTAAGGCGGGTGTTGACGAACCGTTGGGTTATGTCAATAAAAAAGACCTGCTTGCCCAACTGCTCGAAACAGGGGAACTCAACATTCAGACGGCATTGCGCCAACCGCTCGTATTGCCCGACAGTACCACTGCGCTGGGGGCAATCGAGCTCTTCAGGCAAAGCAGTGCGGATTACGCCCTCATCGTAGACGAGTTTGGTGCGGTATTGGGTATGGCAACCATGAAAGACCTGCTTGAAACCATTGCCGGTGATTTCCCTGAAGAATTCGAACGGGAAGAAGAGCCGTCCGTTCAAGAAAATCCCGACGAAAGCCTGACGGTGGAAGGTTCGTTAGAATATGTCGAACTTGCCCCTCAACTTAATTTGCCGCAGCAGGAGGAAGATGCCGATTTCCATACGGTTGCAGGGTTGATTATGGAAGAGCTGCAAAATATTCCCGATGTCGGAGATTTTGCCGATTTTCACGGCTGGCGGTTTGAAGTGGTTGAGAAGGAAGGACAGCGCATCGAACGGGTCAGGATTACTAAACTCTCCGAAGAATGATTCAGGATAAGAAATGAATGTTTTGATTTCCAATGACGACGGCTATCTTTCCGAAGGCATTGCCATTTTGGCGCGTGTAACGGCAGAGTTCGCCAATGTCAGGGTGGTTGCACCGGAGCGCGACAGGAGCGGTGTCAGCAATTCGCTGACGTTGGACCGGCCTTTGGAGATGAAGCAGGCGCAAAACGGCTTTTACTATGTCAACGGTACGCCGACCGACTGTATCCATGTCGGTCAGTCCGCCTTGTCTGACTTCAAACCGGATGTTGTGTTTTCAGGCATCAACCGTGGTGCAAATATGGGGGATGACACGCTTTATTCGGGAACGGTGGCTGCAGCAACCGAAGCTTATCTGATGGGTATTCCCGCATTGGCTTTTTCCTTGAATGACAGTTCGGGACGCTATTGGGAAACCGCAGAGAAGGCTGTGTGGGCGGTGTTGGCGCATTTTTTCAAGAATCCGCCTTCCTCACCGGTTTTATGGAATATCAATATTCCTGCCGTCGCCCCGGATGAAATCAGGGGAATTAAGATTACCCGTTTGGGCAGGCGGCATCACGAGCAGAGTATTGTACCGTCGCGAAATCCGCGTGGTGAACAGATTTACTGGATAGGTCCGGTCGGCAGGATTTCCGATAATGAAGAGGGAACGGATTTCGGAGAATGCGCGGCAGGCTTTATCAGCATAACGCCGCTGCAAATTGACCTGACCGCTTATTCGGAGATGGCGGATACGGCGGCTTTTTGGCATGCGGACTAAGCCTTTCTTCAAAGGCGGATGGGCTTTGCGCTTGAGAAGAACGCGCATTTTTATTATGATATAGCGCATTCAGGCTATATATCGGAACATGAAGGTTATCTTATGTTGAAACAAACGACACTTTTGGCAGCTTGTGCCTCCGTTGCCGCACTGTTGGGCGGTTGTGCCACCCAACAGCCTGCCCCCGTCATTGCAGGAAATTCAGGAATGCAGGCTGTACAGTCTGCGGCGGTCTACAACAACCCTTATGGCGCAACGCCGTACAGTCCTGCTCCTGCCAACGATGCACCTTATGTGCCGCCGGTGCAAAGTACGCCGGTTTATACGCCTCCTGCTTATGTGCCGCCTTCTCCGGCGGTTTCGGGTGCATATATTCCTTCTTATGCGCCTGTCGACATTAATGCGGCGACGCACACTATTGTGCGCGGCGACACGGTGTACAACATTTCCAAACGTTACCATATCTCTCAAGACGATTTCCGTGCGTGGAACGGTATGACCGACAATACGTTGAGCATCGGCCAGATTGTTAAAGTCAAACCGGCAGGATATACCGCACCGAAAACCGCCGTCGCAGAAAGTAGGCCCGCCGTACAAGTCGCTGCACAGCCGACAGTGAAGCCTGCTGCGCAACCCGTCGTACAAACAGCAACGCAACCTGCCGCGCCCGTTGTAGAAAATAAAGCAGTTCCTGCTCCTGCGCCAGCTGTTTCACAGGCTTCTGTCTCTTCGTCATCCGGTACGCGTTCGGTCGGCGGCATTGTTTGGCAGCGTCCGACGCAAGGCAAAGTGATTGCCGATTTCGGAGGCAGCAACAAGGGTGTTGATATTGCAGGAAATGCGGGACAGCCTGTTTTGGCGGCGGCAGACGGCAAAGTAGTTTATGCGGGTTCCGGTTTGAGGGGGTATGGAAACCTGGTTATCGTTCAGCATAATTCTTCTTTCCTGACCGCATACGGACACAACCAAAAATTGCTGGTTGGAGAGGGGCAGCAGGTTAAACGCGGGCAGCAGGTTGCCTTGATGGGCAATACCGATGCTTCCAGAACACAGCTTCATTTCGAGGTTCGGCAAAACGGTAAGCCGGTTAACCCGAACAGCTATATCGCGTTCTGACTTTCTGTTTGAAATCAGGCTAAAAATGCCGTCTGAAAGCTTTTCAGACGGCATTTTATTTAAGGATAGTTTGGGTTGACGGCGATAACCGGCCTATATGCCTGTTTCGGATGTCGCCGTCAGCAGCCGCAGGACATGTCTTCAGAGGCTTGCAGGCTGATGTTTTTACGTTTTTTGGCTTTTTCGTAGCGGCAGCGTTGACGGTCGGTCAGGATTTCCAGGGGTGGGACGGGAACGGGTTTGCCGTCTTTGACTGCAACCATGGTGAAGTAGCAGCTGTTGGTATGGCGGATTTCTCCAGTACGGATGTTTTGTGCTTCGACACGGATGCCGATTTCCATAGAGGTACGCCCCGTGTAGTTTACGCTGGCGTAGAAAGTAACCAGGTCGCCGACATGGATGGGTTCTTTAAACAGGACTTTGTCTACTGAAAGGGTTACGCAATAGTTGCCGCTGTAACGGCTGGCGCAGGAATAGGCGACTTGGTCAAGCAGGAGCAGGAGCTCGCCGCCGTGTACGTTGCCGCTGAAATTGGCGGTGTCCGGCATCATCAGTTCGGACATAATGAGTTCGTGCGAAGGCAGTTGGCGTTGTTGTGTCATAGTGTACCTGTTTTAAGAAAGGGTGTTTTGAAATGGGTGCGGGAAAATTTTAGGGAATGGGGAAGTGGAATTCAAGCTAAAAAAAGCTATGATGGGATAGCCTGCCGAAATGGGCTGCTGATGCCGTCTGAAGGTTTCAGACGGCATTTTGTTTAGGAAAGCCAAAAACGGAAGACTAGGAAAAACACGAGTGCCAATACGGCGGCCCAAACGACGAGCATGAATCCGGCAACTGCCTGACCCATACGGTAAACCGGGTTTTTGCGTTCATCTTCAAGAAGCGGGTTGTGATTTTTCTCGGATTGTTCGGACATTTTATTCTCAATCAGAAAAGTTGGAAATGGAGGTAAGGTTACGCTGCCGTGCAAAAAGATTCAAGAAGGAAGGTCAGCAGCCGTCTTCCCAATTTTCGTCCCAAGCGTGTTTCAATGCCGTCTGAACGGTATCGGCATCAAAACCGCGATAGGCGAGGAAGCGTGCCTGTTTTTGTTTTTCTTTAAGGTCGGCGGCCGGATGTTTGAACTTTTTACGTAACACGGTCATGGCGGCCTGTTTTTCGATCGACCTGTCCGGAAGCAGCTTTCGGCTTGTCTCTTCGTCTATGCCCTGTTGAGCCAGGGCTTGTTTCAGGCGCAGAGAGCCGTGTTTCCGGCTTTTGCTGTGGATATAGGCTTCTGCATAGCGTAAATCCGACTGCCAGTTGCGTTCGGAAAATTCGTTCAAGACGTTTTCCAACTCTTCTTCGCTTTCGGCATGGGGGGCGAGCTTGCGCTTCAGCCCGAGACGGCTGACTTCCTGACGGGACAGGATGTCCATCGCTCGGGCTCGGAGTGATTTTTGCGCTTTCATGAGGCGGTTTCAGTATGTGGCAGCATTTAAACGATATAGGGGCGGATTCCTACGTCGCCTGAATGCGTTGTTTATTCTTCTTTATTTTTCTGCGGTTGCAGGTTTTCGTAAATTTCGGGCAGCGAGCCGATAATCCAGTCGGGACAGGTCGCATCATTTTGCGAGAGCAGCGTCATGTCTCCGTAACCGAAGGTAACGCCGACACTCAGGCAGCCGGCGGCTTTGGCGGCGATGATGTCGTTGCGCGAGTCGCCGACCATAAGCATATTGGCGGCATCAATTCCTAAAACTTCGGCAGCGTGCCGCAGCGGCAGCGGGCTGGGTTTTTTTTCGGGCAGGCTGTCGCCGCCGAGTATCAGGCTGAAATAGTCGGCGAGTCCCAGTTGTTTTAGAAGCTCGGCGGCAAGGATTTCGTTTTTGTTGGTAACGACGGCGAGCGGGATGCCCAAAGATTTAAGCAATGCCAGCCCGGCCTCGGTTTCGGGATAGGGGCGGGTGAAGACGCTCAAATGGTCGCGGTAGTATTTCATATAGGATACGAAACCTTTTTCCCACAGTTCGGGATCGGCTTCGCGGTCGCGGTCGTTGGTGAGGACGCGGTGAACCAGTTTGCCGATGCCGTCGCCCACATAGCTTTCGACCACTTTGGCGGGCAGCGGTTTCATACCGAGTTGTTCCAACATCGCTTCTGCGGCGGCGGCAAGGTCGGGGACGGAATCGCACAGTGTGCCGTCCAAATCGAAGGCAACGGCTTGGACGTGTTCGATGGCTGCATTCATAATCCGGTTTCCTGTCGGGTTGAAAGGGTTTATTTTAACATCGTTTGCACAGGGCTTCTAATGTATGGATTGTTAACAATCGCAACAGGTTTTGCAGGCGGTGTTTTCGGATTTCGGGGCGGAGTCGGGCAAGGGTTTGAAATCCCGGCAATGTTCCAATTAAATTTTTAAAAAATAAAAGGATGCCTATATCTTTATTTAATTGGACATTTATTTTTCGGACGCGGAGGCTGCTTTTTCAGGCGGAGTCCGGGCTGATTCCGTGCGGCTTGAAAAATAAAATCATATATAGATTAATCAAATCGGGCTGATTCCGACTACACGCTATTACATTTTGTCGGGAAATTGGTTATAGTAATGAGCGAAATGCACGCCCCTGAAAATCTTTTTGTGAAAAGGAAGCAAAATGTCTGATGCCGTTGCAAAAGAAACCCTCAATCCGTTTGAAATCGCGCGAAAACAGGTCAAAACCGCCTGCGACCGGCTGAAAACCGATCCGGCCGTTTATGAAATCCTGAAGAGTCCGACCCGCGTGTTGGAAGTCAATTTCCCCGTCAAACTCGACGACGGCACGGTCAAAACCTTCACGGGCTACCGTTCGCAACACAACAACGCCGTCGGCCCCTACAAAGGCGGCGTGCGCTTTCATCCCGGTGTGAATCTGGACGAAGTCAAAGCCCTGTCGATTTGGATGACCATCAAATGCTGCGTGGCAGGTATTCCATACGGCGGCGGTAAAGGCGGTATTACTTTGGATCCGCGTAACTATTCCGAAGCGGAATTGGAACGCATCGCCCGCGCTTATGCTGAAGCGATTGCCCCGCTGATTGGCGAAAAAATCGATATTCCCGCCCCCGATGTGAACACTAACGGCAAAATTATGTCGTGGATGGTGGATGCCTATGAAAACGTGGTGAAACATTCTGCACCGGGCGTATTTACCGGCAAACCGGTCGAGTTCGGCGGCTCTTTGGCGCGTACCGAAGCCACGGGTTACGGCGTGAACTTCGCCGCCGTCCAAGCCTTGGAAAAACTGGGCAAAGACGTGAAGGGTGCCACTTACGCCATTCAAGGCTTCGGTAATGTCGGTTACCACACAGGTTATTACGCGCATCAATCCGGTGCGAAAGTCGTTGCCGTATCTACTGTCGATGTTGCCATCTACAACGAAAACGGCTTGGATATGGAAGCGCTGTTCAAAGAATACCAAGAAAAAGGCTTCATCACCAACGAAGCCGGTTACGGCAAGGAAATTACCAACACCGAACTTTTGGCTTTGGATGTGGACGTACTCGCCCCTTGCGCGCTGGAAAACCAACTGACTTCTGAAAACGCCGGTAAAGTCCGCTCGAAAATCGTGGTTGAAGGCGCGAACGGTCCGACTACGCCCGAAGCCGACGTTATTTTGCGTCAAAACGGCGTATTGGTTGTTCCTGATATTTTGGCAAACTGCGGCGGCGTGGTGGTATCCTATTTTGAATGGGTACAAAACCTGCAAGGCTACTACTGGGAGTTTGACGAAGTTCAAGAGAAAGAAACCGTTGTCCTGCGCCGTGCGTTCCGCGATATTTGGAACTTGGCGCAAGAGTATGATGTCGATTTGCGAACCGCGTCTTATATGATGAGTATCCGCCGTGTTGAAAAAGCGATGAAGCTGCGCGGCTGGTATTGATATTTGAACAAAAAAATGCCGTCTGAAGCCTTCAGACGGCATTTTTGTGCGGGCGGGATTAATGGTGAGAATGGCCGATTTGGAAGGTTAAAGTTGAGTAGTTCGCCTGTTTTTGGCACACGGTTTGATCGGGGAAGTCGGCTTTGTGTTCGACACTGGCTTTCCAGAAGCCTTGGCGCAAGGGGATGATGTCTGCTCCGCCTTTGCCGTCTGTGCTGTCGGAGAAAGCCTGTGCTTCGGTGCTGATAAATAAATTATTGTCTGATATATGGTTTTTGAGAAATTAAAAAGCCGGTTGGGTGTAACGGGCTTGTCTGATAAGATGGCAAAATTTTTGAATGGAGAGAAAAGATGCCCTATGTCAATATTAAAGTAACCGGCGGCAGCGAAGCACCGACTGCCGCGCAAAAAGCGGAATTGATCGGCGGCGTAACCGAATTGCTGGCACGCGTGTTGGGTAAAAATCCCGAAACAACGGTTGTCGTGATTGACGAAGTGGATACCGATAACTGGGGCATAGGCGGCAAAAGCGTCAGCGAACGGCGCAAAGAGGGCAGGTAAAAAGCCTGAAAATCTCGGTTTGATGCTTTAAATTCGAAGTTAAAAAGAGTACATTTCCATCCATTGCCCAAAATTTACGGAACACATCATGGATAAATTTCCCAAGTCTGCAAAACTCGACCACGTCTGCTACGACATACGCGGGCCGGTTCACAAAAAAGCCCTTCAGTTGGAAGAGGAGGGCAACAAAATCCTCAAGCTCAATATCGGCAACCCTGCGCCGTTCGGCTTTGAAGCCCCTGATGAAATCTTAGTCGATGTCATCCGCAACCTGCCGACTTCTCAAGGCTATTGCGATTCGAAGGGATTGTATTCCGCACGCAAAGCCATCGTTCACTACTATCAAACCAAAGGTTTGCGCGATATTACGGTAAACGATGTCTATATCGGCAACGGCGTGTCCGAGCTGATTACGATGTCTATGCAGGCATTGCTCAACGACGGCGACGAAATCCTGATTCCCGCGCCCGACTACCCCTTGTGGACGGCGGCGGCAACGCTTGCGGGCGGTACGGTACGCCATTATCTGTGCGACGAAGAAAACGGCTGGTTTCCCAACCTTGCCGATATGGAAGCCAAAATTACGCCCAAAACCAAAGCCATCGTCGTCATCAACCCCAATAACCCGACAGGAGCGGTGTACAGCAGGGAAATCCTGTTGGAAATCGCCGAACTGGCGCGCAAGCACGGTTTGATTATTTTCGCCGACGAGATTTACGACAAAATCCTTTATGACGGCGCGGTTCACCACCATATTGCCGCGCTTGCCCCCGACCTTTTGACGGTAACGTTCAACGGTTTGTCCAAAGCCTACCGCGTTGCCGGATTCCGCCAAGGCTGGATGGTGCTTAACGGGCCGAAACATCATGCAAAAGGTTATATCGAGGGTTTGGATATGCTCTCGTCCATGCGCTTGTGTGCGAATACGCCGATGCAGCATGCGATTCAGACGGCATTGGGCGGTTATCAGAGCATTAACGAATTCATTTTGCCCGGCGGACGGCTTTTGGAACAGCGCAACAGGGCGTGGGAACTGGTCAACCAGATACCCGGCGTGTCCTGCGTCAAACCGATGGGCGCGATGTATATGTTCCCGAAAATCGATACCGAAATGTACCGCATCCACGATGACATGAAATTCGTTTACGATTTGCTGGTGCGCGAAAAAGTCTTGCTGGTGCAGGGAACGGGGTTTAATTGGATCAAGCCCGACCATTTCCGCATTGTTACGCTGCCTTACGTCCATCAGATTGAAGAGGCGGTGGGCAGGCTGGCAAGATTCCTGCAAACCTACCATCAGTAGGATTCTGATAAAAAATGCCGTCTGAAACGGAGATTCCCGTTTCAGACGGCATTTTCAACAGCAGGAACAAATCAGGCAAATTTCAGTCTGTCGCCGTCGGCTTCTACCTTGATTTCGCTTTCGGGCGCATAGTTTCCGGCAAGCAGGGCTTTTGCCAGCGGGTTTTCGATTTCCGACTGGATGGCGCGTTTGAGCGGACGTGCGCCGTAAATCGGGTCGAAACCGGCTTTGGCGATGATGTCCAGTGCGGCATCGGAAACAGTTAGGCGCAGGTTTTGTTTTTCCAAACGTTTTTCCAAACCTTTGAGCTGGATTTTCGCAATGCTGCGGATGTTTGCCTGATCCAAACCGTGGAACACGACCACTTCGTCGATGCGGTTGATCATTTCAGGACGGAAATGTTCTTTCACATCCTCCATCACAACTTCTTTTACCGCTTCGTAATCCTGAATGCCCATTTGTTGGATGTGCTGGCTGCCGATGTTGGAAGTCATCACAATCACGGTATTTTTAAAATCTACCGTCCTGCCTTGCCCGTCGGTCAAACGACCGTCATCCAATACTTGCAGCAGGATGTTGAACACATCGGGATGGGCTTTTTCCACTTCGTCCAGCAGAATCACGCTGTACGGTTTGCGGCGCACTTGTTCGGTCAGGTAGCCGCCTTCTTCGTAGCCGACATAACCCGGAGGCGCGCCGATTAAGCGGGCAACGGCGTGTTTTTCCATATATTCGGACATATCGATGCGAATCAGATGATCTTCGCTGTCGAACAGAAAGCCTGCCAGGGCTTTACACAACTCGGTTTTACCCACGCCGGTCGGGCCCAAGAACAGGAAGCTGCCGTAAGGCTTGTTCGGATCGGCAAGACCGGAGCGGCTGCGGCGGATAGCGTCGGAGACGGCGCGCACGGCTTCGTCTTGACCAACCACACGGCGGTGCAATACTTCTTCCATTTTCAGCAGTTTGTCGCGTTCGCCTTCCATCATTTTGGACACAGGAATGCCGGTCATACGCGATACGATTTCGGCCACTTCGTCCGCGCCGACTTCAGTGCGGAAGAGTTTGTTTTGTTTTTTGCCCTCAGGATTGCTTTCCGCAGCTTGCAACTGTGCGCCCAATTTCGGCAACTCGCCGTATTCGAGTTCGGACGCGCGGGCAAAATCGCCTTGACGTTTGGCCTGTTCAATTTTGACTTTGATGTCGTCCATCTGTTTCTTGATGTCGGCGGTGCTGGAAGATGCAGCTTTTTCGGCTTTCCAGATTTCGTCCAAATCGGCGTATTCTTTTTGCAGGCCGTCGATTTCCTCGTCTATCAGTTCCAAACGTTTTTTGCTGGCCTCGTCGCTTTCTTTAGCAACGTGCATTTTTTCCATTTTGAGCTGGATGATGCGGCGGTCGAGTTTATCCATCTGCTCGGGTTTGCTGTCCAGTTCCATTTTGATGCGGCTGGCTGCTTCGTCGATCAAATCAATCGCTTTATCAGGCAGGAAGCGGTCGGTGATGTAGCGGTCGCTCAACTCCGCTGCGGCAACGATAGCAGGGTCGGTGATGTCGATGCCGTGGTGGATTTCATAACGCTCTTGCAAACCACGCAGGATGGCGATGGTGTCTTCCACGCTGGGTTCTCCGACCAATACTTTTTGGAAGCGGCGTTCGAGTGCCGCGTCTTTTTCGATGTACTGACGATATTCGTCCAAAGTAGTCGCACCGATACAGTGCAGTTCGCCGCGCGCCAAAGCCGGTTTCAGCATATTGCCCGCGTCCATTGCGCCGTCGGTTTTGCCCGCGCCGACCAAAGTATGGATTTCATCAATGAAAATCAGGGTGTTGCCGTCGTCTTTAGCCAAGTCGTTCAACACGCCTTTCAAGCGTTCTTCAAATTCGCCGCGGTATTTCGCGCCGGCAATCAAAGCCGCCAAATCCAAAACCAGCAGGCGTTTGTTGCGTAGGGATTCAGGCACTTCGCCATTGACGATGCGTTGCGCCAAGCCTTCGACGATGGCAGTTTTACCCACGCCCGGTTCACCGATCAGCACAGGGTTGTTTTTGGTGCGGCGTTGCAATACCTGAATCGCGCGGCGGATTTCATCATCACGACCGATAACGGGGTCAAGCTTGCCGTCGCGGGCGCGCTGGGTTAAGTCAAGCGTGTATTTTTTCAGAGCATCGCGTTGGTCTTCGGCATTGGCATCGTTCACGTTTTGTCCTCCTCGTACCGCGTCAATCGCGGCATTGATATTTTGTTCGTTCGCACCGGCTTCTTTCAGGATTTTGCCGGTCGCATCGTTCTGTTGTACCAAGGCAAGCAGGAAAAGTTCGCTGGCGATATAGGCATCGCCGCGTTTGGTTGCCGCTTTGTCCATCAGGTTCAACACCGCCTGCAATTCGCGGCTGGGTAGAATGTCGCCGCCCTGGCCGGACACTTTCGGCAGGCTGTTCAAATGCTGCTGCAAACGCTGTTTCACTTGCGGCACGTTCACGCCCGAATGCGCCAGCAACGCGGCAGCCCCGCTGTTTTGGTCGTCAAGCAGGGCTTTCAGCACGAAGCCCGCTTCCAGATAGCTGCTGTCCGCAGCCAACGCCAAACTCTGAGCTTCTGCAAGGGCTTGTTGGAATTTGGCGGTTAATTTGTCGTATCGCATTTTCTTTTCCTTTTTAAAATGTCCGCTGTCGAAGCCTATATGTGCATAATTGTGGATAACTCAAGCGTCAGATTTTAACTTTTCAGGTTTAATTGCTTATCTTGTTGAATATGATTGAAATAAATTTTTTGATTTGTGTGTATAACTTAATCTGTCCAATAGGGAAACGTCCGATGCCGTCTGAACAAATATTGTGAATCGGGTATAATCGGCGCATCTTTTTCCCTTTCAGACGGCATTGATGCCGTAAGGACATTTTATGAGCAAAAAACGAGTTCTGACCGGCGTAACCACCACCGGCATCCCGCATCTGGGCAACTACGTCGGCGCTATCCGCCCCGCCGTCCGCGCGGCGCAAAATCCCGATACCGAATCCTTCCTCTTTCTCGCCGACTACCACGGCATCATCAAATGCCACGAACCGGAGATGATTCACCAATCCACCCAAGCCGTTGCCGCCACTTGGCTGGCCTGCGGACTCGACCCCGAGCGCACCACCTTCTACCGCCAAAGCGATATTCCCGAAGTGATGGAATTGAACTGGATTCTGACCTGCATTACCGCCAAAGGTTTGATGAACCGCGCCCACGCCTACAAAGCCGCCGTGCAGGCAAATGCAGAAAACAATCAGGAAGATCCTGATTTCGGTGTGGAAATGGGTTTGTTCAGTTATCCGATTCTGATGACTGCCGATATTCTGATGTTTAACGCCAACGAAGTCCCCGTCGGACGCGACCAAATCCAACATGTCGAAATGGCGCGCGACATTGCCGGCCGCTTCAACCACCGCTTCAAAGAAACCTTCACCCTGCCCGAAGTGAAAATCGATGAAAACGTCGAACTCTTGGTTGGTTTGGACGGACGCAAAATGTCCAAATCCTACGGCAACACCATTCCGCTTTGGGAAAACGACAAAAAAACCCAAAAATCGGTCAACAAAATCATCACCAATATGAAAGAGCCGGGCGAGCCGAAACAGCCGGACGAAAGCCCCTTGTTTGAAATCTACAAAGCCTTCTCCACGCCGTCTGAAACAGCAGCGTTCACACAAATGCTTTCCGAAGGCCTGGCTTGGGGCGAAGCCAAAAAACTTTTGGCTGCCAAAATCAACGCCGAGCTGGCAGAACCGCGCGAACGCTACAACGAGCTGACCGCCGACCCTTCGCAAATCGAAGACATTTTGCAGACCGGCGCACAAAAAGCACGTAAAGAAGCGCGCGAATTATTGGGCAAAGTACGCGATGCGGTCGGTATCCGCCCGTTGAAATAAACCCAATGCCGTCTGAACATCCATTGTCCGTGTTTCAGACGGCATTTCAGACGGCATTTTGAAACCATCAGGAGTGTGGAATGCTTAAAACATCTTTTGCCGTGTTGGGCGGCTGCCTGCTGCTTGCCGCCTGCGGCAAATCCGAAAATACGGCGGAACAGCCGCAAAACGCGGTACAAAGCGCGCCGAAACCGGTTTTCAAAGTCAAATACATCGACAATACGGTGATTGCCGGTTTGGATTTGGGACAAAGCAGCGAAGGCAAAACCAACGACGGCAAAAAACAAATCAGCTATCCGATTAAAGGCTTGCCGGAACAAAACGTTATCCGACTGATCGGCAAGCATCCCGGCGACTTGGAAGCCGTCAGCGGCAAATGTATGGAAACCGACGGAAAGGGCGCACCTTCGGGCTGGGCGGCAAACGGCGTGTGTCATACCTTGTTTGCCAAACTGGTGGGCAATATCGCCGAAGACGGCGGCAAACTGACGGATTACCTGGTTTCGCATTCCGCCCTGCAACCCTATCAGGCAGGCAAAAGCGGCTATGCCGCCGTACAGAACGGACGCTATGTGCTGGAAATCGACAGTGAGGGGATGTTTTATTTCCGCCGCCGCCATTACTGAGGTATTCAGAAATCCCATAAGTTCTTTGTCTTGAGGAGACGGCCGGAGAATTGTTTGCAGAAATGGGGGATTTAGGTGCTCCATATGTATTGTGATTCTGATGTAAGAACGAGTGAATCGGTACCGCTCATCTTTACAAAAAAAGCGGCAGCCATCCGGTTGCCGCTTTATCTATGCCTTAAGTCCTGCTCTGCTTTGACGGGAGTCTGCACCATGCACGCGGGTTATGGAAAGACTTGCTCGGTCTTATTCGGCCCGTCTGCCGTCGCAGATACAAGGCAGTCGGTTTTTTGGGTGTTGCGGATAGGGAAATGCCGTCTGAACATCATTCAGACGGCATTTGGTTTGTCAAGGTCAGACGGCTTCAACCTTAAACGGCATATTGATTTTTTGCCATTGGACGCTTTCATATTCCAATGCGTCGGCAATCAGGGGGTGGCGTTCCAGCCATTCCCTGCCAATACGCAGGATGAAGCCGCAGCTTTCCGTGTCCGTACGCAACTGCATATTTTTCGGGAAAGACAGGTCTTGGCGCGAACGGCAGAACAGTGCGGCAAGGCGCAGGGACAAAACGGCATACCACAGCATTTCATTGCCGCCGATAATACCGCCCATTTTTTTCATATCGCCGCGATGACCGATGACCAGTTGGGCAAGTATGGTCTGTTCTTTGCGAGAAAAACCCGGCATATCGGCGTTTTCGAGGATGTAGGCGGAATGCTTGTGATAGCCGGTGTGGGCGATGTCCAAACCGATTTCGTGCAGCGCGGCGGCACGTCCGAGATACTGTTGCCACAAAGCAAGTTCTTGAACAGTAACGTTTTTGGCGTGGCAGAGGCTGTCCATAAAGGTTTGCGCGGTCTCAGCGGTGCGTTTCGCCTGATTGAGGCTGACGTGGTAGCGGTGTTGGAACTCGGCAACCGTCTGCCCGCGCATATCTTCGTTTAAACCGCGCCCGATCAAATCGTAGAACACGCCGTCGCGCAGGGCTGCCTCGGTTACGCCCATCCTGTCGAGTTTCATTTCCTCAAACGCCGCCATCATCACGGCAAGCCCGCCGGCAAAAACTTCGATGCGTTCCGGTTTCAGGTTTTCAAATTTGGCTTTTTTGACCGAACCGGCTTCGATGATGCGTTCGGCGAGGGCGCGCATTCCTTTGTAGGTAATGTCCGCCTCTTGGGGCATTTCGGCGGCAAGCACATCGCGGATGGATTTTGCCGAACCCGATGTGCCGACGGCGAAATCCCAGCCTTCGCGCCTCATATTTTTGCTGATGCGCTGGATTTCGTTGCGGGCGGCGGAAATGGCGGCTTGGAAGTCTTTGGCGGTAATTTTGTTTTGGAAGAAGCGCAGGCTGTAGGTTACGCAGCCCAAGGGCAGGCTTTCGGTAATGTCGGGATTCAGCGTCGAACCGATGACAAATTCTGTCGAACCGCCGCCGATGTCGATAACCAGCATTTTGCCGCCGCCGGGGGGGAGGGTGTGGATCACGCCGGTATAAATCAGCCGCGCCTCTTCGCGCCCGGCGATGATTTCGATGGGGAAACCCAGTGCCGCTTCGGCCTTGGGAAGGAAATCTGCGATGTTTTTGGCGACGCGGAATGTATTGGTTGCTACGGCGCGTACCTGTTCGGGATGGAAGCCGCGCAGGCGTTCGCCGAATTTTGCCAGACAGTCCAAAGCCTGTTCTTGGGAGGATGTGCTGAGGTTTTTCTGTTCGTCCAGTCCGGCGGCGAAGCGCACCATCTGTTTGAACGAATCGATGACTTTCAACTGTCCGTTGTTGTTTTCGCAAATCTGGAGGCGGAAACTGTTGGAACCCAAATCGACGGAGGCAAGGACGTTTGCGGGATTGGTGGTCATGGCGGATACCGGTGGGGGAAAAATGCAATGTTACTCTGACGGCGCGGGCGTTGACAATAAATGATGCGGCTGTTTTTGATTCTGCTCACGGATGTTGCCGACGGTATGTTTCCGACAGCAAAAAAATGCCGTCTGAAAAACGTTCAGACGGCATTTTTTGCGCTTATTTGAAATCCTTTTCCACGCTCATGAAAATCTGCGTGTTTTTGCGTGTGTAAAAACTTTTCATATTGCTGTCGATTTTCAGATAGCGGAAATTGAGTTGCGGCGTAAAGCCCTTCCAAGAGATTTTGTCGTGCCACAACGACAGGTTTGCCTGATATTCGTGGTCTTTACGCGGGAAGCGGTACACAATGGTCCCAGGTGCATCAAAAGTCCTGTGGGTATAGCGCAGGTTTGCCCGCAGACCCAAGCCGCCGTCGAACGTTTTGACCGCGCCGACACGCAAACCCTTGCGGACGGAAGCCTGTTCCGCCTCTTTCGTCATGTCGTGCGACCAGTCCGCACCGCCGTAAAGCAGCCAGTCTTTCGGCGCGGAATACATCAGCGTCGCGCCCGCCAGAGGCATATGGCTGTCGTATCGGGCGGCGGTGCGGTCTTCCTGATAACGCTTCCACATATTGCCCGCGTTTAGTGTCAGCCGCCAGTGTTCGCTCAAGCGTTGGGAGAAATCGGCATTGAAGCCGCCGACGAAATTGTATCGGCTGCCGCCTAAGAGGTTTTGCTCGACAAACGGCACGATGCCGAACGAGCGCGTTACCGAACGGTTTTTATAGCCGAACGACAGGCGCAGGCTCTGTTCGCTGAAATCTTTGTTATCCCAATAATGCACGCCGCCGCCGCTGATGCCGCCGTAGAGGAAATGATGCCCGCCCGCATTGATTTCGCGCGACACGCCCAAGCCGTAGCGCAAACCGTGTGCCTTTTGCGGCAGGCTGTCGGCGGTTTTTGTCCAGCTTCTGCCCGCAAATTCAATCGTTTTTTCGGACGAAGCGTTATTCACATTGTCCGTTTGCTCGTATTGCAGCGACACATCAGGCTTCCAGCCTTGAGCCTTGTCTATGGCGGCAAGATAGCGGTCGGCAAGCTGCTGCATCGGCGGCTGCAAATCGGGTTTCGCCCGCTCCAATTCCGCCTTCGCCTCGCGGTACTGTTTGTTTTCAAACAGCATTACGCCCAAATCGAAACGCGGATACGCCAAATCGGGCTGTTGCGCCAAAATGCCGCGATACAAAGCCACCGCCTCGTTATGGCGCAACTGGCTGCGGCGCAAACCGCCCAGCGCGTAATCGTGCAGAACCGGATTGAAATCCGGCAGGGCGCGATAGCTTTCCAGCAGCGTTTGCAGCGTGTCCCAATCGCGGGCGACGACGGCGCGGTTGATCTGCTCTTCCAAACCTGCAAGAGAGGCATTGCCGTCTGAAACGGCTTCGGCGGCTTCTCCGGCTGCAAGGGTTTCAGACGGCATGGACGCACCCGTACCGAAAGCCGCCTCGTTGGAAAACTTCTTATGCGTCGCCACAGGCTTAATTTCGGTCTCTTCCGCCTTGCCGACAGGCGCAACAACAGGCGCGGCAGCCCGCTTCGACGCGGCATGCTGCAACAGGCGGAAGGCATTGTCGATCTGTTCGTCAAAAGATGGGGCATAGGAAGCAAGCGGCAGAACCGGAATTTCCGTTTCGTCAGCCCTTTCAAGTCTTTCGGCAGGCACTATCCTATCGTCGAACTTGCCGTCCACGAACACCTGTTTCGACACGGGTATAGGTAAAATGGGCGTTTCGGCAACGGCCGCCGTCGGCACGGACAAAAGAAGCAAAGCAAATTTTTTCATAAGTCAAACAGTTTCAGGGCAAGGGACCGGACGGGCAAACCGCGCAGTCAAATGGTCGAAATGCCGTCTGAAAGACCGTTTCCGGTTTCAGACGGCATTTGCATTAGGCGGGGTTAACGGGAATGGGAGCCGGCAAAGCCGATTTCGCCGTTATTAACCGTACCGACGATTTCTTCGGCATTCGGACCGAAGAAGCCGAGTTCGTAATCACCTTTATTAGAAGAACCTTTAATACCGTAGCCATTAATTTCGGTGTTATCGATTTCGTTGGTATGTCTAGCTTCTTGGATAGACGCTTCAGACAGATTGATGTCGCTGCCGATTCCGGTAATTTTACCGCTGCCTTTTCTGCTGCCAAAATCAACAGAATACGCCAATGTGCCTTGGCTTGCGCCATCGCTTGCAACACCTGAGTAGTCAAATTTGCCCGCAGTAGGCAAATTTTGGGTAGCTTGTCCTTTAACCAAGATATAAGTATCGTTAAGATTTTCAGATTTATCGACTTCTGGACCTCTAACTGTTACATTGGTCGGGCTGATACCCGCAATTAAAGAATAGTTTTGGCGGTAAATATGGGCTTTACCGCTTCGGGTAACGGTGTAATCGTTGCCTTCGGCACGTGCAATGGCGGTTTCTTGGAAGGCTTGATTAAGCTCTAATTTTTTGATCGGGTATCCGGATAAATTAATATCGCTGCCGCTGCTGGGTTGATTGCCCAGTGTTACTTTGTATGATTTCAGAGTAGCAGTAGTTCCCCGTCCTCCGATTTCTTGTGCCAATTTTTGAATATCCTCATTAGCATTATTTCTTAATCCTTGATATGAAACCGAAAAATCAACGCGAGGTTGAGGATTATTGGCGGCAGTGTTGCCGCTATTGTCGGACAGTTGCGTTGCAGTATTGCCGCTGTTGTCGGACGGTTGCGTTGCAGTTGCGCTGTTGTCGGATGGTTGCGTTGCAGTGTTGCCGCCGTTGTTGGACGGTTGCGCTACGGTGTTGCCGTTGTCGTTGGCAGCGGACGGTTGCGTTGCAGAGTTGCCGCCTGCTGCCGCTTGGGTGCTTGCGCCGTTGTAGTAATAATTGTGGTAAGTCCTAGTGGTCTTACAAGCCGCCAGGCTCAAGGCAATTATGCTCAATGCGAAAACTTTGTTCAAAGTCATCATAAATCCCCAAAATTTCAGAAATTAAGTAAATAAGTTTATGGTTGTGTAAACCGCTTCCCATTATGCCTATATTTACTTTCACTGACAACAAAATTGTTAATGCTATCAATTATTCTGTTTAAAGAAGGCAACAGTCGGCTATTCATAATCCGCCATTATGCATACCGAACAAGATAAAACCGATTTCAGTGAACGTTTGAAAACAGCAATACGCCTCGCGGGTTTGGACGAGCTGTCCAATGCCAGCCTCGCCAACCGCTTCAACCTGCGCCATCCCAATCAGCCTGTCAGTACGCAGGCGTTCCACCATTGGCTGGTCGGCAGGTCGATTCCGACTCCGGATAAAATCGAGACGCTGGCAAAATGGCTGGATACCAGCGCGGAATGGCTGCGCCACGGCAGGCTCTCCGGCACGGAAGGTGCGGCTTCGCCGCAAGAAGCCCTGCTGTTGAAATATTTCCGCCTGCTGCCGCCCGAAAAGCGTGATGCGCTGATGGTGCTGCTGCACAATCCGGACGACAGATAGCCGGTGAAAACGGGAAATGCCCGGGCGGTGTTGTCTGTGCCTGTTTGGACAAGCGTTCTTGAGAGCGGTAAAATCGGGATTTGCCTGAAAAGGGCAGGGCGATATGCCGTGCTTGGATTTTGTGCGCGGTTTTTCGCGTTGAAAGCAATTATGTCTGTTTGAATATTTAATGCCGTCTGAAACGTCCGGACGCGCCCCCGTTTTCTATGAAAAAACCGACCGATACTCTACCCGTCAATCTGCAACGCCGCCGCCTGTTGTGTGCTGCCGGCGCACTGTTGCTCAGCCCGCTGGCACAAGCCGGCGCGCAACGTGAAGAAACGCTTGCCGACGATGTGGCTTCCGTGATGAGAAGCTCTGTCGGCAGTATAAATCCGCCGAGGCTGGTGTTTGACGATCCGAAAGAGGGCGAGCGTTGGTTGTCAGCCATGTCGGCACGTTTGGCAAGGTTTGTCCCCGATGAGGAGGAGCGGCGCAGGCTGCTGGTCAATATCCAGTATGAAAGCAGCCGGGCCGGTTTGGATACGCAGATTGTGTTGGGGCTGATTGAGGTGGAAAGCGCGTTCCGCCAGTATGCAATCAGCGGAGTCGGTGCGCGCGGTCTGATGCAGGTTATGCCGTTTTGGAAAAACTACATCGGCAAACCGGCGCACAACCTGTTCGATATCCGCACCAACCTACGTTACGGCTGCACGATTCTGCGCCATTACCGAAACCTTGAAAAAGGCGACATCGTCCGCGCACTTGCCCGTTTTAACGGCAGCCTCGGCAGCAATAAATATCCGAATGCCGTTTTGGGCGCGTGGCGCAACCGCTGGCAGTGGTAGGCGTATTGTGCCGCAACCGAAATACGGCGAATCCTGTATAATCCGAGAATCTGTTCACTGGAAGTTCAGACGGCATTGCAACTGTTGATGCCGTCTGAAAAATTATTTATGGCAAGAGACAACCGCATCCAAATGTTTCCGCACGAATGGCGCGCCAGTACGACGCTTTCCGGCGTGTACGCGCTGCGTATGCTGGGTATGTTCCTCGTGCTGCCCGTATTGGCGGTGTATGCCGCCTCGCTGCCCGGCGCGGAAGGCAACAAAACGCTGGTCGGGCTGGCAATGGGCATTTACGGGCTGACGCAGGCATTGCTGCAACTGCCTTTGGGTATCGCTTCCGACAAGTTCGGGCGCAAGAAAACCATTTATGCGGGGCTGATTGTGTTTGCAGCGGGCAGCTTCCTTGCCGCCGCCGCCGATACGCTGCCCATGCTGGTCGCCGCACGCGCCATACAGGGTGCGGGAGCGGTCAGTGCGGCGGTTACCGCGCTGCTGGCGGATTTGACGCGCGACGGCGTACGTACCCGCGCAATGGCGATGATCGGTTTGAGTATCGGTCTGACGTTTTCGGTCAGCCTCGTCGTTGCCCCTGTGATTGCCGACGCGGTGGGCGTGCGCGGCTTGTTCCTGCTGACCGGTATTTTGACCGTCATCAGCATCGGCGTGGTGGCGTTTATGACTCCCGACCCGGAGGTTTCCAAGCTGCATGAGGACACGCAGGCGCAGCCTTCGCGCATAGGCGAAGTTTTGAAAAACCGCCGGCTGCTGACGCTCGATTTCGGTATTTTCGCCCTGCACGCCGCACAAATGGCATTGTTTACCGCGCTGCCTTTCGCGATGACCCAGCTCGGTTTGGAAAAAATCCAGCATTGGAAAGTCTATCTTCCTTCTACCGTTGCCGGTTTGGTGGTAATGGTTCCGCTGATTATCATCGGCGAGACGCGCAACAAGCTCAAGCAGGTTTTTGTTTTGGGTATCGTCTGTATTGCGGCGGCGCAGCTCGGTTTGCTGTCCGGTATGCGCTCGGTGGGTCTGATTACCGCTTATTTGGTTGTTTACTTTATTGGTTTCAATGTGTTGGAGGCCAGTTTGCCGTCTATGGTTTCCAAAATCGCGCCGTCTGACCTGAAGGGTACGGCGATGGGCGTGTACAACACGATGCAGTCGCTCGGACTGTTTGCCGGTGGCGCGGCAGGCGGCTTGCTGTTTCAAAAATACGGCTTTTCCGGCGTGTTTGCCTTTTGCAGCATATTGATGCTGCTGTGGCTGGTAATTGCCGTTTTATCGCCCGCGCCCAAGCCCGTCAAAAACCTCAGTTACCCTGTCGGCGGCGTGTGGCAGGGCAATCAGGACGGCTTGCAATGCGCCTTGTCGCAACTCGAAGGCGTGGAAGACATCGGTTTCAGTTTCGACGGGCAGACCGTCTATCTCAAAGTGTTGCAGAAGGGTTTCGATCAGGCTGCCGCTGAAAAAATCATCACAGGAGTTTAAAAAATGTCATTGAACAAAGTCATCCTTATCGGCCGCCTCGGACGCGATCCCGAAGTGCGCTATATGCCCAACGGCGAAGCCGTCTGCAATTTTTCAGTTGCTACCAGCGAAACTTGGAACGACCGCAACGGCCAGCGTGTAGAGCGTACTGAGTGGCATAACATCACCATGTACCGCAAACTGGCCGAAATTGCTGGGCAATACCTCAAAAAAGGTGGGCTGGTTTATTTGGAAGGCAGAATCCAAAGCCGCAAATACCAAGGCAAAGACGGCATCGAACGCACTGCTTACGATATTGTCGCCAACGAAATGAAAATGTTGGGCGGGCGCAATGAAAACAGCGGCGGCGCGCCTTACGAGGAAGGTTACGGTCAGAGTCAGGAGGGCTACCAACGTTCTGCGCCGCAAAGGCAGCAAGCTTCTCCTGCTGCCCCGTCTTATCCCCAAGAAACACACGAAGAAACACCTGCCGCGCCGCGCCGCCAACCCGTGCCGGCCGCCGCCCCGGTCGAGGACATTGACGACGACATCCCGTTCTGAATTTTACGGCAGCACATCCTCGCGGAGGGAAATCATAAAGGATGGAGAAACCTTAAACCTTACGGGGCAGGGTTTCTCTTTTTTGCATTTGTGTCGGCTTGTTGCCGCCCCTTGCGTTGGGCGGAACGTTGCGATTGCGCCGTTCTGGCGTTTTGAGGCAGTGATGCCTGCCGCACGCCCCCGCTGTTTTCAGACGGTATAGTGGATTAACAAAAATCAGGACAAGGCAACGAAGCCGCAGACAGTACAGATAGTACGGAACCGATTCACTTGGTGCTTCAGCACCTTAGAGAATCGTTCTCTTTGAGCTAAGGCGAGGCAACGCTGTACCGGTTTTTGTTAATCCACTATATTTTAAAATTCAGGCGGTGTTTCCAAATAGCGCGAAGCAATAGTCGGGCTTCAGCCGGTTTGTTTGAAATCAAAAGGTTGGAATCAAACGCCAAACGCTTGAACCATCATTGCCCGATGCGGCAAACCGGCATCGTCCGGCAATACGGTTGTTTAAAAATGGGGAAATCAGGATGGAAAACCAAAGGCCGCACCTAGGCTTCGCGTTGGCACTTTTGGCGGCGATGACGTGGGGGACGCTGCCGATTGCCGTGCGGCAGGTATTGAAGTTTGTCGATGCGCCGACGTTGGTGTGGGTGCGTTTTACCGTGGCGGCGGCGGTATTGTTTGTTTTGCTGGCATTGGGCGGGCGGCTGCCGAAGCGGCGGGATTTTTCTTGGCGGACGTTTAGGCTGTTATTGCTCGGTGTGGTCGGTATTTCGGCAAACTTTGTGCTGATAGCCCAAGGCCTGCATTATATTTCGCCGACCACGACGCAGGTTTTGTGGCAGCTCTCGCCGTTTACCATGATTTTTGTCGGCGTGGTGGTGTTCAAAGACAGGATGACTGCCGCACAGAAAATCGGTTTGGTTTTGCTGTTAATCGGTTTATTTATGTTTTTCAACGATAAATTGGGAGAGTTGTCGGGTTTGGGCGCGTATGCGCAAGGCGTGTTGCTGTGTGCGGCAGGCAGTACGGTTTGGGTATGTTACGGCGTGGCACAGAAGCTGTTGTCGGTACAATTCAGCTCGCAACAGATTTTGATGCTGATTTATGCGGCAAGTGCCGCCGTGCTCCTGCCTTTTGCCGAACCAGCGAACATAGGCGGTTTGAAGGGCGTGGCGGCATGGTCATTCTTTGCCTATTGCTGCATGAATACGTTGATCGGTTACGGTTCGTTCGGCGAGGCATTGAAACACTGGGAGGCTTCCAAAGTCAGTGTGGTTACGACCCTGATTCCTGTTTTTACCATGATGTTTTCCATACTCGGACACCATCTTCTGCCTGATATTTTTTCCGCACCGGATATGAATGGTTTGGCTTATGCCGGTGCTTTCGTCGTGGTAGGGGGTGCGGTCATGGCGGCAGTCGGAGACAGGCTGTTTAAGTACCGGTAATGTATGCGATAGTGTGCTTATCACGGAAAATGCCGTCTGAACGAGGTTTCAGACGGCATTTTATTTGAGGGAAAGATTAGCGCGGATGAACCATATCGGCAGGAACGACCAACTCATCAAACTCTTCGCCCGTCAACAAGCCCAATTCGATGGCGGTTTCGCGCAGCGATTTGTCGTTTTTATAAGCGGTTTTGGCGACTTTGGCAGCGTTTTCGTAGCCGATTTTACGGTTTAACGCAGTAACCAGCATCAGGGAATGGTGCAGGAAATAGTCGATTTTTTCCGGTACGGGCTCGATGCCGACGGCGCAGTGTTCGTTGAAGCTGTTGCATGCGTCGCCCAGTAGGCGAATGGATTGCAAGAGGTTGTAGGCGATAACGGGCATATAGACGTTCAGCTCGAAATTGCCCGACGCGCCCGCCATGCCGATGGTAACATCGTTGCCGAACACTTGACAGCACACCATGGTCATCGCTTCGCATTGGGTCGGGTTGACTTTGCCCGGCATGATGGACGAACCCGGCTCGTTTTCGGGGATTTTGATTTCGCCCAAACCGCAGCGCGGGCCGCTTGCCAGCCAGCGGATGTCGTTGGCGATTTTGTTCAGGCTTGCCGCCAGCGTTTTCAATGCACCCGAAGCGGCAACGGCAGCATCGCGTCCGCCCAAGGCTTCAAATTTGTTCGGCGCGCTGACAAACGGCAGGCCGGACAATTCGGCAAGTTTGGCGGCGGCTTTTTCGGCGTATTCGGGATGGCTGTTCAAACCTGTGCCGACTGCTGTGCCGCCCAAGGCGAGTTCGTACAAACCTTTGAGCGCGTCGTTCAGACGGCCTAAGCCGTGGTCGAGCTGGGAAACGTAGCCGGAAAATTCTTGACCCAAAGTCAGCGGCGTCGCGTCCTGCAAGTGGGTGCGGCCGATTTTGACGATGAGGGCGAATTCTTTGGCTTTTTTGTCCAATGTATCGCGCAAGGCTTTTACCGCCGGAATAAGGTGGCGGTTGATTTCAATCGCGGCGGCGACGTGGATGGCGGTCGGGAACGCGTCGTTGGTCGATTGTGCGTGATTCACATGATCGTTGGGATGGACGGGCTGATACGCCGCCAAACCCGTACCGGCGATTTCGTTGGCGCGGTTTGCCAGCACTTCGTTCATGTTCATATTGGACTGCGTACCGGAGCCGGTCTGCCAAACCACTAAGGGGAATTGCCCGTCGAGCTTGCCGTTCAACACATCATCTGCCGCCTGCGTAATCAAATCCGCCTGTTCGGGCTTAATCCTGCCGAGGGAAACATTGGTCGCGGCTGCGGCTTTTTTTACCAGCGCCAAAGCATAAATCAGCGGCTGCGGCAGGGTTTCGCCGCCGATTTTGAAATTGTTGCGGCTGCGCTGGGTCTGCGCGCCCCAATAGGCTTCGGACGGGACTTCGACATTGCCCATGGTGTCGTGCTCGGTACGGGTGCTCATGCGTTTCTCCTTTTTAAATGTAAATAAGAGTAATTCGCAAATATTATAATGGAGATTGGTGGGATGAGAAAGCATTATGGCAGCGAGAATATAAAAATGCCGTCTGAAGCCCTAATTGGTTTCAGACGGCATTTGTTTAGGTGTGGGGTTACAGAACTGATTTCACCGTATCAACCACATTGTCCACGGTAAAGCCGAATTCTTTGAAGAGTAAGTCGGCAGGGGCGGATTCGCCGAAGCGGTTGATGCCGACGACTGCGCCGTTCAGACCGACGTATTTGTACCAGCCGTCGGCGTGTCCGGCTTCTACGGCGATGCGCGGCAGACCTTCGGGCAGGACGGCGGCTTGATAGGCGGCGTCTTGGCGGTCGAATACGTTGGTGGACGGCATGGAAACGACGCGCACGGCGATGTTTTGCGCGGCGAGTGCTTTTTGCGCTTCCAAAGCCAGCTCGACTTCGGAACCGGTGGCAATGATGACGGCTTGCGCGTTGCCTTGGGCTTCGCTGATGACGTAGCCACCGCGTTTGATGTCGTTCAGTTGTTGTTCGTTGCGCGCTTGGAATTTCAGGTTTTGACGGCTGAAAATCAGGCAGGACGGGTGATCGGCGGCTTTGACGGCTTCTGCCCAAGCGACCAGAGATTCGGCGGTATCGCACGGACGCCATACGTCCATATTCGGAATCAGGCGCAGGGTGGCGGTTTGCTCAATAGGCTGATGGGTCGGACCGTCTTCGCCCAAACCGATGGAATCGTGGGTGAACACGAACACAGGGTTGATTTTCATCAGTGCCGCCATACGCAGGGCGTTGCGTTCGTATTCGCTGAACATCAGGAAAGTTGCGCCGAAGGGTTTTACGCCGCCGTGCAATACCAAACCGTTTATAATCGCGCCCATACCGAACTCGCGCACGCCGTAGTGGATGTAGTTGCCGCCTTTGTCGCGGGTAACGGAGACGCTGTTTGACCAGTCGGTCAGGTTGGACGGGGTCAGGTCGGCAGAACCGCCCACCAGTTCGGGCAGCTCTTTTGCCAAGATTTCGATGCTGTTTTGGCTGGCTTTGCGGGTAGCGATGGTTTCGGCTTTGGCGCACACTTCTTTCAATGCCGTCTGAACGTAGGTGTCGAAATTGTCCGGCAGTTTTTTATCCATGCGGCGCACGAATTCTGCGGCTTCGGCAGGATATTTGGTTTGGTATTGCGCGAACAGTTCGTTCCATTCGGCTTCCAGTTTCGCGCCTTGTTCTTTGGCATTCCACGCATCGTAAATTTCTTGCGGGATTTCAAAGGCGGGGTAAGTCCAGCCCAGATGTTTGCGCGTGGCTTCGATTTCGTCCGCACCCAAAGGTGCGCCGTGGGTTTTGTGGCTGCCTTCTTTGTTGGCACTGCCTTTGCCGATTAAGGTTTTGCAGCAGATGATGGACGGTTTGCCGGTTTCGGCGCGTGCGGCTTCGATGGCCGTCTGAATGGCGGCGGTGTCGTGGCCGTTTACGTTGGGAACGACGTGCCAGCCGTAGCTTTCAAAGCGTTGCGGGATGTTTTCGGTAAACCAGCCGTCCACTTTGCCGTCGATGGAAATATTGTTGTCATCATATAAAACAATCAGTTTGCCCAAGCCTAATGTGCCGGCGAGTGAGCAGGCTTCGTGCGATACGCCTTCCATCAGGCAGCCGTCGCCCATGAAGACGTAGGTGTAGTGATCGACGATGTTCAAACCGTCTTTATTAAATTCGGCGGCAAGGATTTTTTCCGCCAATGCCATACCCACAGCGTTGGCAATGCCTTGTCCCAACGGGCCGGTCGTGGTTTCCACGCCGTCGGTGTAGCCGTATTCGGGGTGGCCGGGGGTTTTGCTGTGCAGCTGGCGGAAGTTTTTCAGGTCTTCAATGCTCAGGTTGTAGCCGGTCAGGTGCAGCAGGCTGTACAACAGCATGGACGCGTGGCCGTTGGAGAGGATGAAGCGGTCGCGGTTGTAGAATTTGGGGTTGGCGGGGTTGTGATGCAGGAATTTCGTCCACAATACTTCTGCCATTTCCGCCATGCCCATAGGCGCGCCAGGGTGGCCAGAATTTGCTTTTTGAACGGCATCTGCGGAGAGGAAGCGGATTGCGTTTGCCAGTTGAGACATTTTGTATTTTCCTTGCTGGTGTTTTGGATAAGTGGATGGTCAGACGGCGTTGATTATCGCCCGATTCGTATATGCTTTCAAGAAAAGGAGGAGCGGGCGGTACGGCTGTGCCAGAAGGATATATGCTCCGGGTATCGGGATATCGGTTTCAGCTTGGATGTGAAAGGTGTTTCTATACTTTTGAAAACAAAGTGTTACAAATTATTTATTAAATAAATAGTGTTTGTTTATGATGGGGTATCGACGTTTTTTGCAGTCATTTGCCTATTTATTTCTTACCTGTTGTTTTTTAATTATATTCAAATAAGGAAGTTTTCAGCATATATGGCTTTGTCCGTGAAGGGGAGGTGCATTTGGGGCGGTATTGTTCGGATATTTATCTTTTTGCGTATCAATAAGTGCATAAAGTTGTACAATAGCAAGAGTGTATTTTGAGAAAAATATATTTTCTGAAAATATCAAAACGTAAAGACATCAAAAAAAGCAAAATGCCGTCTGAAAAGAAAACAGTAGCCACGACGGACAAACCATTAATCAAAAATCAAGGAACGTAGCATGACCACGGAAAATCAAGCCGGTAATCCGGAACCCGAGCACAGCCCGTCCGAAAAAACAAAAGCCGCACCGAAAGTGAAAAAAACGTTTGATCCGCGTGCCAGCGTGATTCAAATCCATCCCGAAGGCGAACGCATCCATCCGAAAAAAGCGGAAGGGCGGTTTGCCAAATTGCGTATCGCCGCCGTATTGGCGACGCAGTTTGTGTTTTACGTCATTCCGTGGTTCAACTGGAGCGGCAGGCAGGCTGTCGTTTTCAATATCCCCGAACGGCATTTCTTCATTTTCGGATTGTCGTTGGGGATGGGCGATTTGATTTACCTCGCTCTGCTGCTGATGATTTGCGCCTTCGGGCTGTTTTGGTGGACGACGATTGCAGGGCGACTGTGGTGCGGCTATTCCTGCCCGCAAACGGTTTACACCGAAATTATGCTGTGGATTGACAACCTGGTCGAAGGCGATAGAAACAAACGGCTGAAACTGGAAAAATCGCCGTGGAATTTCACTAAAATCCGCATCAAAGCCACCAAATACCTGTTGATTTTCCTTGTTTGCGCGTGGACGGGCATCACGTTTGCAGGCTGGTTTGTCCCCATCCGCCAGTTCGTTCCCGATTTATTCACCGGAGTAGCAGGCGGCGGCGCAATGTTTGCCGCAGCGTTTTACGGCTTTATGACCTTCTTCTTCGCCCACATCATGCGCGAAAAAGTATGCCTGCATATGTGCCCGTACGCACGTTTCCAAAGCGCGATGTTCGATAAGGACACGCTGATTGTTTCTTATGACGCGGAACGCGGCGAACCGCGCGGAGCCCGCAAGAAAACGGTCAACAAGGAAGAGGCGGGTTTGGGCGACTGCATCAACTGTGCGATGTGCGTCCAAGTCTGCCCTGTCGGCATCGACATCCGCAACGGTCTGCAATACCAATGTATCGGCTGCGCCGCCTGTATCGACGCGTGTGATGAGATTATGGACAAAATGGGCTATCCGCGCGGATTAATCCGTTATACGACCGAAAGCGCGCTGGAACACGAATATTCCGAAAAAGACATTAAAAAACGGCTGCTCAGACCGCGCGTGGCAGGTTACGGCGCGGTGTTGGCAGTGGTTATCGCCGCCTTTTTGGTCGGTTTGTCCACGCGCAAAATGGTCGAAGTCGATATTTTGAAAGACCGTGGCGTAATGGTGCGCGAAAACGCCAAAGGCTGGCTGGAAAACGCATATAGCCTGCGTATCATCAACAACAGTGAAAAAGAACAGCTGATTACCGCAAGTGTCAAAGGATTTGACGAAATAGCCCTGACCGGGCTGCCTGAAGGCGGTATAAAAGTGGCTCCGCGCGAAACAGTAACCCTTCCCGTCCAAGTGTCTACCATTCCGGAATACGCGGACAAAGGCAGTCATCCTATCGAGTTTATCTTCCAATACCGCGAAAGCGGTGCATCAGACGGCAAGCCGGTTGTTTTGGAAGAAGACGCAACCTTTATCGGAGAATAACCGTGTCTCAAAACAATCCAATCAAGCCTTGGTACAAACACGTCTGGCCGTGGGTCTTGATGGCGGGTCCGATTTTTGTCGTCATCGCCAGCGTCGCCATGTTTTTTGTCGCACAGCAGCACGCGACAGATTTGGTTACGGACGATTATTATAAAGACGGCAAGCATATCGACATCCAGCTTCATCGGGATGAAGAAGCCGTCAGACGGCATATCGGGGTGCAGGTCCTCATTTCTCCCGATATGAATGCGGCAAAAGTGTTTGTCAGCGGCGAGTTTGACGGCAAACAGCCTTTGAACCTGCTGCTGATGCACCCGACCCGTAAGGCAGACGATCAAACCGTCGCCCTCAAGCCAGTCGGCAGCGCGCAGAACGGCAGGGCGGAATATGAGGCGGTGTTCAAAACCCTTCCGCCGACCAACCACTGGTATGTGCGCGTGGAGGACGCGGCAGGCGTGTGGCGCGTCGAGAACAAATGGATTACCAGCCAAGGCAATGCGGTCGATCTGACCCCGATGGATAAACTTTTCAATAATGCCGGAAGCAAATAAAAAAGCCGTGTTTTTATTGCATTGGTTTGCCAGATGTAATGCCGTGCAGGCGTTATTTAATCATTCGGCGTGATGGTCTGATTTATCGGACGAAAATAAATGTATCTCATCCCATTTATTTTTCAACACTATTCCGGAACACAACCTGAAAAACGCCGTCTGAAAGGCTTTCAGACGGCGTTTTGTTTGCAAATCAGATCCTACCTGATGTCAGCGTCCGAGCGTTGCAACAGGTTCGCTCCCCGTCAGCAGATATTGTATCGTCTCACGGACGGTGCGTATGGCATTACCGAAGGGCAGCGGGTCTTTACCTCTGAAGAACAGGCCTTTATCTACTTCTCCACGGAATGCGGCAGCAAGCTGGATATCAATACAGAATTGCCCTGCTTTGGAAAGCCCGTCGCGCAGGCCGCAGCTGGTCAGGCAGTTTAATCCTTGGGTACAGCGGCGCGGGTCGGCTTTGGCGTTTGCCTGAAGTTTGCTTTCACGCTTGATGTAGCTGTCTAGGAATTTGGTGCGGACACCGCGCGCCGGCAAACCGGCAACAGACATAAATTCGACTACTTTTTCAGTTTCCGCACCGGCGAGCGTTTTTTTGAAGTTAAGGTGCGCATCTCCTTCTTCGGTAACGGCAAAAGCCGTACCGATTTGAACGGCGGAGGCTCCCCAGTTCTTTAGGGCGGTTTTGACTTTTTCAAAATTTGCCATGCCTCCCGCAAGAATAAGCGGGATTTTTTCGCTTTCTAGCCCTAAACTTTTGAAAACTTCAAACGTTTCCTCAATCACGCGTTTGAAGTCGAATTTAGCATCGTTTACGCCTTCAACGGTTGATGCACCCAAATGTCCAGCCGCGTGGGCAGGATGTTCGACTACAATCGCATCGGGCAATATGCCTTTTTTCATCCAACGTTTCAAAACGATATTGATGCCGCGCGATTCGGATAGAATCGGCAGCAGGGCAACATCTTTATGATAGCCCTCGGTCATTTCCGGCAGGTCTAAAGGCAGGCCGGCACCCATCACGACTGCATCCGCCCCTGATTCGCAAGCCTGGCGGACATACGCGGCGTGGTCTTTGACCGCCTTCATCACGTTGACCGCAATCAGCCCTTTCCCCTCTGAAGCACTTTTGGCTTTTTGGATTTCCCTGTCCAATGCGGTACAGTTCAAAGACGTATATTTCTCCTCGCTCGGATTGATTTGGGATTCGGTGAGCAAGTCTTCGTGAAGGTGGCGTAAATCTACACTGGCAATCGTTCCGATACCGTTTTCACGCGCCACCGCGCTGGATAAACCCGATGCGGAAACACCGACCCCCATACCGCCTTGCACGATGGGGATAAGGGATTTTCCACGAATAATCAAAGGGTCAAAAATATTCTGCATCAGTTTCTCCGAGTATACGAATCAGTCAGGCTCATGAAAAATGGTCCTAACTGTTTTAGAACCATTGCTCAAATTTGGTATTATACTCTAAATATTGCAGCGGTAAACAGAAAAGCAGAAGGAGCTTCGGGCATATTCTGTTACGCCTGTTTCAATCGGGAAAGAAAATATTATAGTGGATTAACAAAAATCAGGACAAGGCGACGAAGCCGCAGACAGTACAAATAGTACGGCAAGGCGAGGCAACGCCGTACTGGTTTAAAGTTAATCCACTATAAATTTGATGATGGCATAAAAAAGCCCTAGTCAGTTGCTGTCAAAGGGGATTGTTAAGAAAAGCAATGCCCCTTTGATGGGGTGCGATATATCAGGCGTTTCAATCGGGTAAAATGTTGAACGGACACCGCATTCGGTTATGTGATATCGGTTTGCACGGCAAAGGTTTGAATATGATTCGATTACGTCTGAGATTCTGATGAAGGGGGTAGGTAAAGATATGGTAACGAGTTGCCGAGGCAATAAAAAATCCCCGAGGGATAATCTCGGGGATTTGGAATTTGGCACGCCCACGGGGAATCGAACCCCGGTTACCGCCGTGAAAGGGCGATGTCCTAACCGCTAGACGATGGGCGCATATTGTATTTTCTTACTGGCGCACCCGGAGCGATTCGAACGCCCGACCCTCTGGTTCGTAGCCAGATACTCTATCCAACTGAGCTACGGGTGCGCTGCAAGAAAGATTTGAATTCTAGGGTAATCATCGGATTCTGTCAATTGTTTTGTTGGATGAAATGCCTTAAAAGTGTAAAATATCGGTTTGTTGTTTGAATTTAAAGAGAATAAAATGATTGTTGCTTCTCGCTGGCCCTTGCTGGAAAAGGTATTTTTACGGTTTGGAATGCCTGTTGCCGTGGTTGATTTGGAATCGACGGGTGGCAATCTGTATGAAGACAGGGTAACCGAAGTGGCTTTGGTCAAGTTTGAGCAGGGAAGGGTGGTGAGGCATGAGTGGCTGGTTAATCCTCAAAAACCTATTCCGCAGTTTGTGGCGGGGCTGACGGGGATTTCAGACGGCATGGTTGCCGACGCACCTGTTTTTGCAGAGATTGCTGGCGAGTTGTTTTCGGTATTGAAGGGTTGTGTGCTGGTTGCGCATAACAGCCGTTTCGACTATACGTTTTTAAAGCATGAGTTTCATCGTGCGGGTATCGGATTCTCATCGCCTGCTTTGTGCAGTGTGCAGCTGTCCCGGTGTCTGTATCCGCAATTTTACAAGCACAGCCTGGACAGTATCATCGAAAGGTTGGGGATTGTTGTGGAAGACAGGCATCGTGCGATGGCGGATGTATCGGCATTGTGTGATTATTTGGAATACAGCCTGTCGGAACACGGGGTTGAGGCATGGATTAGGCAGTGTTTCCGTTTGATGAATCCGAAACCGCTGCCTGCCGCGCTGCCCGAACGGTTGAGGGAACAGTTGTACGGTTTGCCTGACGGTATGGGGGTGCTGGCTTGTTTCGACGGCGGAGGAAAAGTAAATTACATCGGTACGTTTGAACGGGTATATAGCGAGGTTTCGGCTTTATTGGATTCCGGAAAAGCCCCGTTTGATTGGTGCAATACGGAGGAAGTCCGTTTTTTTCCTGCATTGGGCAGCCTGCATGCATATAAGATTAAAGCGGAATTGGTCGGGCGTTATCATTCGGGTTGTTATGTGTCTGCCAAAAATCTGCTTAAAACATTTACGACAGTCAGGTTTGAAAAAGGTTCAGACGGCATGTTGAATGCGAAAACAGCGGCTTTGAAAAACGGTGTGGCGGATAATCCGCCTACCGGATTATTTGCCAATAAAAAGGCGGCGAGACGGGCTTTGTCGTCGTGGGCGGAAACATACGGATTGTGTCCTGCCGCAGCCGGTATCCTTCCGGACGGTTATGCAGAGGATGAGCCTTGTCCCGTATATGTTTCAGGCCGATGCGATAAGGCGTGCGGCCGTTCTGACGAACAGGTTTTGGCGTGTGCACACAAGTTGCCTGTTTTGGATTGGGGAAAAATGCATGAGGTGGAAATTACCGAAACCGATCCTTTAACGGGGGAAAAAGTCGTTCTGCATGGAATGGGCGGCGCATTGGAAATGGATGATGGGCTTTGGTATTTCGATAAAGATTTACCGGATGTGTTTAAGGCGAAGTTTAAAACGGACAGGAAAAATATTAAGGAAATCGGTTAAATTGATATTGCTTGGTGAAAGCCGGTAAGTATGTAAACAGCCGTCACCGTATCGATTGCCTAATCGGTTTGTGCAGGTGTGCTGCCGTTTGCAGATAATGTATCCGAAAATGCCGTCTGAAGGCTTCAGACGGCATCTTTGCCGACGCGGTTTTCGTGCCGTGTCGGTTTTGCCCGTCCGTCCCGAGGCATCGGACGGGCAAGGCGGGTTCGTTTTGGTGTGGCGGCTGGGTCGGGGCAGGCGGCGTGGGTCTTGATTGCGGTTTTTAGGTTTGGGGTCGGTAAAAAATGCTGCACCCTACGGGCAGGCTTCGCACTCTGAAGGCTTCAGACGGCATTTGTTTTTTCTATCCAATCGAGGAACTGCCGCCATTTTTCCAGAGGCATATCGGCCCGCCGCGTTTCGGTATCGGGTTCGGCTTCATAGTGGCAGGTTTCGGTAAGGACGGCGGCAAATCGGGCTTTGTCTGCCGGTTTGCCGTCGAAAAAAATAAAATCGTAAAGGGTGATGCCGTTTTCGGAATGGCGGTAATGCCCGCCCGGGCATTCGCCGTCTGCCTGCCTGTGGATTGTGGCAATCAGACGGGGATGGCGGCAATGGGTAATGAAACGGCTTGCGCCGTCTTGCCCGATAATCCATTCGGGGTAGCGGTTGAATAGTGCGGATCTGTTCATTTTGTTCGGGGGATAAAGCCCCTCGCGGGGCTTGTGGTCAGGCAAATTTGAATATCAGTGCCAACACGGCGGCGATGGCGGTAACCAGCCCGGTTGCCGCCATCATGGGATACCATCGGGATTCTTGGGCTATTTTTACCGATTCGGCGTTGATTTTGTGCGCGTCGGCAATGATTTTGGCGATTTCGGCATCTATTTCTCTTAACCCGGCGCGTTTCATTTCTTGTTCGATTATGTTCATTGTATTTCCTTTCGTTTTTGGCGGTTGCCGCCGCTTGTCGGATGGCAGGATGCCGTCTGAAATTTTTTTAGGCGGTTTTTTGTTTTTGCGGGGTTTGGCTTTTGTTCGGCAAGGGGCGGCGTGGTTGCGGCGTTCGTCGGTAATGATGCCGCGCCGGACGGCGTAGTCCCATATTTGGGTGAGGACTTGTTTTGTGCGGGGGGTAGGGTAATTTTTCAAAAACCGTTTTCCATCATGATTTGACCGGGAATGCGGTTGCGGTGCATGGCGTAACCCATGTCGAGCAGCGTTTGGAAGGTGTCTTTGACCATTTCCGGGTTGCCGCAAATCATAAACCGTGTGGATTCCGGGGTGAACTTGGTATGCAGCGCCTGTTCGATGCTGTTGTTTTTTAAGAGTTCCGGAATGCGTTTTCCGCCTAAGCCCGAGGGGTTGGCGGCACGGGTGGTTACGGGGACGAAACGGAATTTGTGCAGGTATTCGCCGACCAGAGGGTGTTCGGAAAGGGCGGCGAGGCGGCTGTTGAAAATCAGTTCTTCCGAGAAGGAAACGGAGTGTATCAGGCTGATGGTGTCGAAACGCTGCCAAATTTCGGGTTGCTCGAGAATGGAAAGGAAGGGGGCGATGCCCGAGCCGGTGCAGAGCATCACCAAATCCTTGCCGTCGGGGAAGCGTTCGGGCAGGAGGAAGCCAGTGGCATTTTTATCGAGCAGGATGGTGTTGCCCTGTTGCATTTTGGCGAAACGGGCCGACATGGGGCCGTCTTGGATGAGTACGGCAAAATATTCGAGCGTGTCGGCATATTCTGCGGAAACGATGGAGTAGGCACGCCAAATAAAGCCTTCACCTTCGTAGAAACCGAGTCGGGAGAACTGTCCGGCTTTAAAACGGTAGGATTCGGGACGGCTGATGGCGAAAGTGATGAGTTTCGGCGTGTGGTGTTTGACCCACAAAATCTTTTCTTCAGTGAATTTTGCTTCGGGCGAGGCTGCCATGTTGTTGTCCTTGAGTGTGTTTGTGGGGATTATAGCCAATTCGGGTGTTTTTTTCCGCATTTCCTGTATTTGAGTGGCAATCAGGCAATATGCCGTTATCCGTTTGCCTGTTTCCAACACCCTATTTTTGCATCTCTTCACGGATTTTCTCCTTAACCCATTGGGAAAAGTTGACTTTATCTACAAAATCCAATAACGCTTGTTCGGTATCGCGGTTAAATGAAACCCCGCGATGCGCCCGCTTTTCCTTTTCGTATCTCTTTTTTTGATTCGGCTATTTTGTCTTCTTCCACAGGCATACTCCTTGATTTTTTATCGGATTGCGTTAAAATGGCAGCAGGTTTGAATCGGAAGGGGCGCGGTGTTCTGCCACCCCTTTGTTTAAAAGCTATTTTCTAATTACATTCCTGCGCGGTTGCAATCAGAAAAATTATCAGCAATATAAACAGTTTCCAATTCATTTTGCTGCTCCTTTCCATTCAGACTTAACTTGCCCCGATTGGTTGCCGCCTTTCGGGGCTAAGTGCTTTCTGAATGGTTGCATTATATTTCGTTGTTACGAAAAAAAAGTCAAGCCTTACCTCCGATAAAATCAAAGAACAATGCCGTCTGAAGCCCTGTTCAGACGGCATTTATGTTACTTGAGCCGATTTTTAAACTCTTTTCGGATTTGTTCTTTAACCCATTGGGAAAAATCAACTTTATTTGCAAACTCAAGTAAATCTTTCTCGGCTTCGTTGTTAAAAGAGACATTTTTTATCGTCCTCTTGGCTGCCGCCCGTTTGCGGTATTCGGCCAGTTTTTCATCAACCATAGGTAATCCTTGATTTTTAAAACTATTGTAGTAAAATGGCTCGTAGAAAGGTTGGCGAAAGGGGCGCGGTGTTCTGCCACCCCTTGTTATTTCAGTTTTTCATTAGTAGGCTGGAGCGCAAACTAACAAAAGAAACAGGAATAAAATAACTTTCGCCATTTCTTCAAGCCTCCTTTCTATCCGATAAGCCCCCGATGTTCCAGCATCGGGGCTTTGCTTTATCGGATGGATGCATTATATTATGTATAGACATATGCCTTCACGCAAAATCATCCACATCGACATGGACGCGTTCTACGCATCGGTAGAGCTGCGCGAACAGCCTCATTTGAAAGGGCGGCCGGTGGTCGTCGCGTGGGAAGGCGCGCGTTCGGTGATTTGCGCCGCATCGTATGAGGCGCGGCAGTTCGGGCTGCATTCCGCGATGTCGGTGGCAACGGCGAAAAGGCTGTGTCCGCAAGCGGTGTATGTGCCGCCGCATTTTGATTTGTACCGTCAGGTTTCCGCGCAGATTCATGCCGTATTCAGGCGTTATACCGATTTAATCGAACCCCTGTCACTGGACGAAGCCTATCTTGACGTTACCCGTAATTTCAAAAACATCCCATATGCCAGCGAAGTTGCCAAAGAAATCCGTGCCGCCATTTTTGTGGAAACGGGTTTGACCGCATCCGCAGGCATCGCGCCGAACAAATTTCTGGCGAAAATCGCGTCGGACTGGCGCAAGCCGAACGGGCAGTTTGTGTTGCCGCCGCACAAAGTCGCGGCATTTTTGGAAACCCTGCCTTTGGGCAAAATCCCCGGAGTGGGCAAAGTCACGTTGAAAAAAATGCAGTCACTGGGTATGCAGACGGCAGGCGATTTGCGCCGTTTCGAGCGCGGCGAGCTCTTAAACCATTTCGGACGCTACGGTTACCGCCTCTATGATTTGGCGCGCGGTACGGACGAACGCCCAGTCAAAGCCGAACGCGAACGCCTCCAAATCTCCACAGAAATCACCCTGCCTGAAGACCTGCCTCTCGAGCAGGCTGCCGGACACCTGCCCCATCTTGCCGAAGACCTGTGGCGGCAAATCACGCGCAAAAACGTCGAAGCCCAAAGCGTAACGCTCAAGCTGAAGACCTACGATTTCCGCATCATCACGCGCACGCTGACTTATTCCTCCGTATTGCCCGACTGCGCAGCTCTGCTGCAGGCTGCGCAAATGTTGATGGCGCGCGTCCCGCCGCAGACGGAAGACGCGTTCCGCCTCATCGGTATCGGTGTCGGCCGCCTTGTGCCGAAAAATCAACAGCAGGGCTTGTGGGCGTAAACCGATTTACCATGCCGTCCAAAAAACATGCCGTCTGAACGGTTTTCAGACGGCATGGCTGCTTTATAGTGGATTAACAAAAATCAGGACAAGGCGACGAAGCCGCAGACAGTACAAATAGTACGGAACCGATTCACTTGTTGCTTCAGCACCTTAGAGAATCGTTCTCTTTGAGCTAAGGCGAGGCAACGCCGTACTGGTTTTTGTTAATCCACTATACTTAGTATTTTTTTATATCTATCTTTTAGATATTCACTTTTTGTTTCACTATATTTCAAACTGAAGTATTGAATCAATTCTGACTTATACATCATAGGTACAA